>NZ_JAIZRS010000031.1:0-75793 GCF_020419985.1 Burkholderia sp. AU32262 | reverse complement strand
CCGGGCGGCGCGGCCGCGCGCGGGCCGGCCCGCGCGCGGCGGTGGGCTGGTTGGGCTTCGCGGCGTTGTCGGCCGTGCTGTCGGTCGCGATCTGGCGCACGTTCGGTGCGGCGCCGGCTTCGACCGCGGCCCCGCGCGCGCAGGCCACGCCGCCGGCCGCCGCGCCACATGCGGCGCCTGGCGCACCCGGCGCCCCGGCGGCGCCGGCCGGCACGCGAAGCGGTCGCGCGGACGCCGCGTGGCTCGTCGTGCTGTACGGCGCGCCGGGCTTCGGCTACATCATCACCGCGACGTTCCTGCCGGTGATCGCGCGCGCCGCGCTGCCGGCCGGCTCGCCGTGGCCCGACCTGTTCTGGCCGATGTTCGGCGCGGCGCTGATCGTCGGCGCGATCACCGCCGCGCGGCTGCCCGGGCACTGGGACAACCGGCTGCTGCTGGCGGCCGGCTGCGCGACGCAGGCGCTCGGCATCGCGGCCGGGATCGTGTGGCCGAACGCGGCCGGTTTCTCGATCGGCAGCGCGCTGCTCGGCCTGCCGTTCACCGCGATCACGCTGTTCGCGATGCGCGAGGCGCGGCGCCTGCACGGCGAGCGCGCGGCCGGGCTGATGGGCTACGCGACCGCGTCGTATGGCGTCGGGCAGATCCTCGGGCCGCTCGTCGCGGCGCCGCTGGCCGCGCGCTTCGGGTCGTTTACGCCCGCGCTGTGGGTCGCGGCGGCCGCGCTGCTGGCGGGTGCGGCCGGTTTCGCGGCGACCGCCGCACGTGGGCGCCGGTCATCCTGACGCCAGCGGGGCCGGATCGTATCCGGCGCGGGCAAACTCGCTAGAATGAAGCCTTTCCCGCGCCGAGCGGGTGCCCGACGCGGCCTGCAGGCTACCGTCCGGCGCTCGCCATGCCCCATCGATGACCACCGCCGACTACCGTTTTTGCCCGCGCTGCGCGAGCCCGCTGACCGAGCGGGCCGATCCCGACCACGAAGGCGGCCGCATTCGCCAAGCCTGCCCCGACGATACCTGCGGCTACGTGCACTGGAACAACCCGCTGCCGGTCGTCGCCGCGATCGTCGAACTCGACGGCAAGATCCTGCTCGCGCGCAACGCGGCGTGGCCCGAGGGGATGTTCGCGCTGATCACCGGCTTCCTCGAAAACGGCGAGACGCCCGAGGACGGCATCGCGCGCGAGGTGTTCGAGGAAACCGCGCTGAAGGCCGAGCAGGTATCGCTCGTCGGCGTGTACGAATTCATCCGCAAGAACGAGCTGATCATCGCGTACCACGTGCGGGCGTCGGGCACGGTATCGCTGTCGCCTGAACTGCTCGAATACAAGCTCGTCGATCCGCCGCTGCTGCGCCCGTGGCGCGCCGGCACGGGCGTCGCGCTCGCCGACTGGATGCGCGCGCGCGGCCTCGATTTCGAGTTCGTCGACCGGCCGGGGCAGTGACGGGCCGGCCAGCCCGCAGCGCGCCGTTCGCCGTGCCGCGTGCGATCGCGACGCTGCGCTGCGTTGCTGGCCGGCGCGCCGCGTGCTTCGGCCGCCGCGTGTCGTTCCAGTCGTCCCCATCGTCCGCATCGTTCCCTTCGCTTCCATCGTCCTGAGCGCCATCGCCATGTCCGACAAGCCGCAGCCCCGTCCGCGCGACGCCTATCGCCACTTCCTGCCGATCACGACCCGCTGGATGGACAACGACGTCTACGGGCACGTGAACAACGTCGTCTATTACAGCTACTTCGACACCGTCGTGAACGAGTACCTGATCCGCGCGGGCGTACTCGACGTCGAGCACGGGCAGACGATCGGGCTGGTCGTCGAGACGCAGTGCAACTATTTCGCGCCGCTCGTGTTCCCGCAATCGGTCGATGCGGGCCTGCGCGTCGTGAAGCTCGGCACGTCGAGCGTGCGCTACGAAGTCGGGCTGTTCGCGCAAGGCGATGCGTCGCCCGCCGCGCAGGGGCATTTCGTGCACGTGTACGTCGATCGCGGCACGCGCCGCCCGGTGCCGCTGCCCGACGCGCTGCGCGCCGCGCTCGAACCGCTCGCCGCCTGACGACGCGCGGTGCACGCGTTCGCGCTCCAGGCCTTCAACGGCCTCAGCTACGGCTTGCTGCTGTTCATGCTGTCGGCCGGCCTCACGTTGATCTTCAGCGTGCAGGGCGTACTCAACTTCGCGCATGCGAGCTTCTACATGCTCGGTGCGTACGTCGGCTACGGCATCGCGGCCCATGCGGGCTTCTGGCCCGCGCTCGTGCTCGCGCCGCTGGCGGTCGGGCTGCTCGGCGCCGGCTGCGAGCGCGTGCTGCTGCGCCGCGTGCAGGCGCGCGGCCATACGAGCGAACTGCTGCTGACCTTCGGGCTCGCGTACCTGATCGGCGAGGGCGCGAAACTCGCGTGGGGCCTCGCGCCGCTGCCGGCGCCCGTGCCGCCGCTGTTCGACGGCGCGCCGGCGAACGTGTTCGGCCTCGCGCTGCCGCGTTACCGGCTGTTCATGATGGCGATGTCCGCGACGATGCTGATCGCGCTCGGCGTGTTGCTGCGCGCGTCGCGCCTCGGGCTCGTCGTGCGCGCGGCGCTCACGCATCGCGCCGCGGTCGAGGCGCTCGGCTACGACGTGCCGCGCGTGATGACGGCGCTGTTCGGCGCGGGCACAGCGCTCGCGGCGCTGGCCGGCGTGATCGGCGCGCCGCTCGCGGTGATCGAACCGGCGCTGGCCGAGACCGTCGGGTCGGTCGTGTTCGCGATCGTCGTGATCGGCGGGCTCGGCTCGCTCGGCGGCGCGTTCGTCGCGTCGCTCGCGGTCGGCTTCGCGCAGACCTTCGCGGCCGCGAGCGACACGTCGCTGCGCGACCTCGCGCAATGGACGGGCCTCGCGTTGCCCGACAGCGTGGCCGCCGTGTCGATCGCGCAACTGGCGCCGCTCGTGCCGTACCTGCTGCTCGTCGCGGTACTGGTCGCGCGGCCGCGCGGGTTGTTCGGCGAGCGTGCCGATGCGTAGCCGCGCAGTGGCCGGATGCGCGCGCTGGGCGCTGTTCGCCGCCTGCTTCGCGCTGCCCGCGTGGCTGTGGCCGCACGGCGCGGTGCTCGGCTATCTCGCGCAGACGGCCGCGCTCGTCGTGCTCGCGCTGTCGTACAACCTGCAGCTCGGCACGACCGGGCTGCTGTCGTTCGGGCATGCGGCGTTCGCGGGCCTCGGCGCGTTCGCGGCCGCGCACTGGTTCAATCGCGTCGGCGGCCCGCTGCCGCTGTTGCCGCTCGTCGGCGGCGTGGCCGGCGCGGGCTTCGGGTGCGTCGCCGGGCTGCTGGCGACGCGCCGTTCCGGCACCGCGTTCGCGATGATCACGCTCGGGCTCGGCGAATGCGTCGCGGCGGCTGCATGGAGCGTGCCCGCGTGGTTCGGCGGGATCGGCGGCGTGCCGATCGACCGTGCGGGCGGCGCGCCGTGGGGCAACGGGTATTTCGGCGCGCCGGCGCACGCGTATGCGGTGATCGCCGCGTGGTGCGTCGTGTCGGCGTGGGCGATGCATGCGCTCACGCGCACGCCGCTCGCACGGCTCGCGAACGCGGTGCGCGACAACCCGGCGCGCGTCGCGGCGCTCGGCACCGACCCGCGTCGCGTGCGGCTCGCGATGGTTGTCTGCGCATCGTTCTTTGCGGGTATCGCCGGCACGCTGACGCTGATCGACGTCGAGATCGCGACGCCCGACAGCGTGTCGATGGCGCGCTCGGCGACCGTGCTGATCGCCGCGGTGATCGGCGGCACCGGCGCATTCTTCGGGCCGGCGGCCGGCGCGGCCGTGCTGACCGCGCTGAGTATCGGCGTCGCGGGCGTGTCGCGCGCGTGGGCGCTGTATCTCGGCGTGCTGTTCGTCGCGATCGTCGTGGCCGCGCCGGGCGGGATCGCGGGTATGGCACAGGCGCTCGCGCGGGCGCTGCGGCGCGGCGCGCCGGCGGTCGAGCGGTGGCGTGCGCTGTGCGGCGTCGCCGCGTGCGCGTTCTGGGGCGTTGCGATCGTCTGCGCGGCCGAGCTCGGTTATGCATGGCGCTTCGCGCAGGACGACGGCGCGCGCCTCGCGTTCGGCGCATGGGGCATCGACGCCGATACGCCGATCGGCTGGGCCGTCGTGGTTTCGGCTGCCGGCATCGGCACGCTGCTGTGGAGCTGGCGCGCGCGGCTCGTGCACGGCGCGGCGGTCGCCGCGCGGGAGGACGCGCGATGAACGGCAACGCGATCACGCTTCACGGCGTCGTGCAGCGCTTCGGCGCGCAGACCGTGCTCGACGGTGTCGATCTGAGCATCGCGGCCGGCGAGCGCCACGCGCTGATCGGGCCGAACGGCGCGGGCAAGTCGACGCTGTTCGGCGTGATCGCTGGCGCGACGCGGCCGACGCGCGGGCGCGTCGTGCTGCACGGTGTCGAGCTGCGCGGGCGCGGACCGGTCGTCGCGAGCCGCCTCGGCATCGGCCGCAGTTTCCAGCAGACGAGCGTATTCGCGCGCCTGAGCGTATTCGACAACCTGCGCTGCGCGGCGCTGCATGCGCCGGCCGAGCGGCGGCGCTGGTGGAACCGGCTGCGCGAATCGGCGTCGGTCGATCTCGCGGCCGCGCGCGTGCTGCACGACATCGGCCTCGACGCGCGGCGCGACACGCCGGCCGGCGAACTGAGCTATGCGGAGCAGCGCGCGCTCGATCTCGGAATCGCGCTCGCGAGCGGCGCGCGTACGCTGCTGCTCGACGAGCCGACGGCCGGCATGAGCCGCGCGCAGGCGGCGCGGATGATCGCGTTGATCCGTGCGACGACGCAGGGCCGCACGGTGCTGATGATCGAACACGACATGGACGCGGTGTTCGGTTTCGCCGAGCGCATCACGGTGCTCGTGCGCGGCGCGGTGGTCGCGACCAGCGCGCCCGATGCGATCCGCGCCGATGCGCGCGTGCGTGCCGCGTACCTGGGCGAGGGCGCGACATGAGCGCCGTGCTCGACATTCGCGGGCTGCGCGCGTGGTACGGGATGCAGCCCGTGCTCGACGGCGTCGATCTCGCGCTGGCGCCGGGCGAGACGCTCGCGCTGCTCGGCCGCAACGGCTCGGGTCGCTCGACGCTCGCGAAGGCCGTGATGGGGCTCGTGCGCACGGCCGGCTCGGTGCGCGTCGCCGGTGCCGAATGTGTGGGGGCGCGCACCTTCGAGATCGCGCGGCGCGGCGTGGCTTACGTTGCCGAAAGCCGCGACGTGTTTCCATTGCTGAGCGTGCGCGACAACCTGCGGCTCGGTTTGCGCGGCGCGAGCGGCGCGGCCGAACGCACGGCGCTCGACCGCCTGTTCGAGCGTTTTCCGCTGCTGGCCGCGCGCGCGGACGTGAAAGCCGGGTGGCTGTCGGGCGGCGAGCAGCAGGTGCTCGCGCTGGTGCGCGCGCTTGCCGGCCGCCCGCGCGTGCTGATCGTCGACGAACCGGCCGAAGGGCTCGCGCCGCTCGCGGTCGACGAGGTCGGCGCGTGCCTCGCCGCGCTGCAGGCCGACGGCGCCGCGATCGTGCTGATCGAGCAGCGGCTGCAGCTCGCACCGCGGCTCGCGCGGCGCGTCGCGGTGATGGGGCGGGGACGGATCGTCTACGACGGCGCGCTCGACGGGCTGGACGGCGAGGTCGTCCACGCATGGCTGAGCGCGGGCTGACGGCGCCCGGTCGATTGTTCGGCAAACTCCGCCAGTCAATTCGCGTCGAGCCGCTTTATCGCTGCGGTGCGGCAACGTAAATTGCCAGTCAGGCCGGTCGCCATCGCAACGCATCGATGCATCGATGCATCGACGCATCGTCGCGGCGACCGGCGCCATCCATCGAAGGTCTTCTGACTGAGGAATGAAATCATGAGCAAGCTGGCAGGCAAGGTCGCGATCGTCACGGGCGCATCGAAGGGCATCGGCGCGGCCATCGCGAAGGCACTGGCCGACGCAGGCGCGGCGGTCGTCGTCAACTACGCGAGCAGCAAGGCGGGCGCGGATGCGGTCGTGAGCGCGATCACCGAAGCGGGCGGCCGCGCGGTCGCGGTCGGCGGCGACGTGTCGAAGGCGGCCGACGTGCAACGCATCGTCGATACCGCGATCGACACGTATGGCCGTCTCGACGTGGTCGTCAACAATTCCGGCGTGTACGAATTCGCGCCGATCGAAGCGATCACCGAAGAACACTATCGCCGGCAGTTCGACACGAACGTGTTCGGCGTACTGCTGACGACGCAGGCGGCCGCCAAGCATCTCGGCGAAGGCGCGAGCATCATCAACATCAGCTCGGTCGTGACCAGCATCACGCCGCCGGCCAGCGCCGTATACAGCGGCACGAAGGGCGCGGTCGACGCGATCACCGGCGTGCTCGCGCTCGAGCTCGCGCCGCGCAAGATCCGCGTGAACGCGATCAACCCGGGGATGGTCGTGACCGAGGGCACGCACAGCGCGGGCATCATCGGCTCCGAGCTTGAAACGCAAGTGCTCGGCCAGACGCCGCTCGGCCGCCTCGGCGAGCCGAACGACATCGCGTCGGTCGCCGTGTTCCTCGCGTCGGACGATGCACGCTGGCTGACCGGCGAGCGCCTCGTCGCGAGCGGCGGGCTGCGCTGACCGGACCGTGCCGCCGCCCGGACCGCGGCGGTAGCGAAATCCCCGCACGCTGCGTCGAATCTGCTTCGGCAGATCGCGCGGCGTGTCGTCCATTGCCACGCAGCCTTCGCATTCGCTGCACGAACGGCACGTCTGCGATCCCGGTAGAGCCCCCCCCTCTGATCCCGTGTCGCGGCGCGGCATAAAACCGTCATGCCGCGCGCGCGGTGACGCTGCGCGCCGCGCGCCGCGCCGACCGAAACCATCCTCCCGAATGCTGCGCATACGCCTGTCACGCAAGGCTGACGGGCGCATCCCGCCGTGCGCGGTCGGCTCGTCGTATGCCGTTCGCATGCGTGCCGCGCACATTCCCCATTCAAGTTGCGAATGTTTGCATCGCAACAATCCATTTCATTCGCGGCGATTGGAGCGGTATGGTGAACGCACGTTCGATATTCACCGACCGATGCCCATTCATCACGCGAAGACGCCATGAAAACGACTCACGATCGATCCGGCCGCGCGCCACGTGCGACCGCCGGCCGCGCGCCCGAAGGCGGCGGCGACCGACGCGACGCAGGCCTGCGCCTGCCGGCGAAGCTGGTGGGCCCGATCGTGCTCGGCACGCTGCTCAACGCGCTGAATTCGTCGATGATCGCGGTCGCGCTCGTGAGCATCCAGCAGGCGTTCGCGCCGGCCGACGCCGCGCACGCGCGCATCGATACGCTGTGGCTCGTGTCGGGGCTGTATCTGGCGACGGCCGCCGGCCAGCCGACGATGGGGCGCCTCGCCGATCGCTTCGGCGCGAAGCGGATCTTCTGCATCGGCCTTGCGATCGTGCTGTTCGCGTCGTCGCTCGCGCCGTTCGCGCCGACGCTCGGCTGGCTGGTCGCCTCGCGCGTCGCGCTCGGCATCGGCACGTCGGCCGCGTATCCGGCCGGCATGGCGATGATCCGCGCGTGGTCGCAGCGGCATGCGAACGGCGCGACGCCGACGGGCGGGCTCGGCGCGATCTCGATCGCGGCGCAGGTGGCCGTCGCGTTCGGCCCGCCGCTCGGCGGTGCGCTGGTGCAGTTCGCCGGCTGGCGCGCGATCTTCTGGATCAACGTGCCGATCGTGCTGGCCGCCTTCGTGTTCGCCTGGCTGTGGATCCCGGCCGACCCGGCCTATCGCGACGCACAGGCGCGCACCACGCTGCGCGCCACGCTGACGGAACTGGATCTGCCGGGCGTGGCGTTGTTCGTGCTGACGCTCGCGAGCCTGCTGCTGTTCCTGCAATCGGTGTCGCGCGAACCCGATTGGCTGCTGCTGGCCGCGACGCTCGTGCTGGCGCCGCTGTTGATCGGCCGCGAACGCCGGGCCGCGGCGCCGCTGATCGACATCCGGATGCTGGCCGACAACCGTCCGCTGCTCGGCACGTATCTGCGCTGCGTCGGCACCTATGCGGTGTTCTACGCGATCTTCTATGCGCTGCCGATGTGGCTGCAGGAGGCGAGGGGACTGTCGGCCGCCGACGCCGGCCTCGTGATGCTGCCGGTCGCCGGCATCGGCACGGTCACGACGATGCTCGCCACCCGCATCGTGCACCGCCACGGCGCGCGCCCCGTGCTCGTCATCGGTTCCGCGCTGCTCTGCATCGGCAGCGTCGTGATGAGCCAGCTGACGAGCAGCCTGCCGATCGCGGCGATCGTTGTGCTGTCGGTCGTGTTCGGTATTCCTAATGGTTTCAACAATCTCGGCAATCAGGCCACGCTCTACCAGAGCACGCCGCACGGCCGGATCGGTACGGCGTCCGGCCTGTACCGCACCGCGCAGTACGTCGGCGGCAGCCTGTCGTTCGCGCTCGTCGGTCTCGCGCTCGGCCATCCGGCGAGCGACCGCGGCCTGCGCGCGCTTGCCGTCGTCCTGGCGGTGATCAGCGTGCTGCTGTTGCTCAATGCCGTATCGAGCCGGCACCTCGACGCCGCCGTTTCTTCCGTTCCACAACAAAAGTGAGGGTGATACATGTCCATTCCGACGCTCAATCGCACCGCCGCGCTCGTCGCCATCGATCTGCAGAACGGCATCGTCGCGCTGCCGGTCACGCCTTATACCGGCGCGCAGGTCGTCGCGAAGACGGTCGGGCTGGCGGCGGCTTTCCGCGCGCGGGGGCTGCCCGTCATCTACGTGCACACGAGCTACCTGCCGGACGGCGGCGTGGCGCTGAAGGTGAAGACGGATGCGCCGTCGCAGCCGCCGAATCTCGATCCCGAATGGAGCGCGTTCGCGCCGGCGCTCGGCGTGTCGCCGTCCGACATCGTCGTGACGAAGCATCAGTGGGGCGCGTTCACCGGCACCGACCTGGACGTGCAGCTGCGTCGCCGCGGCATCACCGACGTCGTGCTGACCGGCATCGCGACCAACATCGGCGTGGAATCGACCGCGCGCCAGGCATACGAAAACAACTACAACGTCGTGATCGTGAGCGATGCGGTCAGCACGTCGTCGGCCGATGCGCAGACGTTCGCGCTGACCCAGATCTTCCCGAAGCTCGGGCAGGTCGCCGCGGCGGCGGACGTGGAGGCGGCACTCGAGCAGGCGCAGTCGCGCTGAAGCCGGCGATTCGTTCGGCGCGCTTTTTCACATACCAGTCGTTTACCGAGGAATGATGATGATCAAGACCGATGCATGGGTTCTCTACGCGGGCCCGGAACCGACCCGCCAGCAGCCGCCCGTCGCGGGCGAGCTGCGCCGCGAAACCTTCGAATTTTCCCCGCTCGAAGCCGACGAGGTGCTCGTCGAGCCGCTGTACGGATCGTGGGAAGCGAACCTCGACCACGCGCTGTCGCGCAACCCGGTCGACATCTGCCGCCAGCGCCGCGAGGACAAGATCGTGCTGGGCAACGGCGCGCTGGTGCGCGTCGTGGAGCGCGGTCGCGCGGTCCACGCGCTGAAGGACGGCGAGATCTGCATGGTGATGCCGTTCGGCAAGCGCGACGAATACGGATTCGCCGAGCTCGTCTACGCGTACGACGCGCCCGGCACGATCGGCGTGATGGCGCAACGCACCAAGATGCGCGCCGACAACCTGGTGCCGGTGCCGACCGACAGCCGCCACTCGCTGCTGCAATGGGCGACCTACGGCCGCTACTTCACCGCGTGGGACAACTGGAAGGTCGCGTCGACGTGCTGGCGCTCGCAACTGCCGGACGTCGATCCGGCCGACTATCTGGTGTTCGGCTGGGGCGGCGGCACGACGCTGGCCGAGCTGCAGCTCGCGAAGCGCGAAGGCTTTCGCGTCGCGATGACCGCGAGCAACGACCGTCGCCTCGAGGATCTCGCGAAGCTCGGCATCACGCCGGTCGACCGGCGCAAGTTTCCGGATCTCGCGTACGACGAGGCGCGCTACCGGGCCGATCCGGACTACCAGGCACGCTACCGCGAGTCGGAGCGCGTCTTCGCCGAGACGATCGCCGAGCTGAGCGGCGGCCGCGGCGTCGCGATCTTCCTCGACAATCTCGGCGGCGCGCTGTATCGCGCGACGATGCGCGTGACGGGCCGCACCGGCATCGTCGCGACGGTCGGCTGGAAAACCGGGATGCGCCTGTGGAACCTGCGCGCGACGGAATGCATCAACCGCCGCCTGCACATCCACACGCACGCGTGGCGCTACGACGACAGCATCACGATCCGCGACTTCCAGGAGTCGACCGGCTGGATCGGCCAGGAACCGACCGAAATATTCGATTTCGACGACGTGCCGAAGCTTGCGTCCGATTACCTGAACGGAAAGATCGAGACGTATTTCCCGATCTATCGGATCAACGCGGTCTGAGCCGCCGGCCGCGCGCCATGCCTGCATCGTTGCATGATGATTAGTCATGCAAACGATGGCGGTGCATGGCGCGCCGTGCAACCTATCTGGCAGGAGAACGCCATGGCCTCTGTGGAAACCGGGGAGGTCGACGCCGGCACGGCGTCGGACACCTCCAGCCGCGCGCCGCTCGGCGGCATTCGCGTGATCGACGCCGCGACGCTGTTTGCCGGCCCGCTCGCGGCGACGATGCTCGCCGACTACGGCGCCGACGTGATCAAGGTGGAACACCCGACGGGCGATCCGGCGCGCAAGTACGGCGCGCGTCGCGACGACGTGCCGTTGTGGTGGAAGGTGGTCGCGCGCAACAAGCGGGCGGTCACGCTGAATCTCGGCACGGCCGACGGCCAGCGGATCTTTCGCGAGCTGGCCGCGCAGGCCGACGTGGTGGTCGAGAATTTCCGGCCCGGCACGCTGGAGCGCTGGGGGGGGCTCGGCTACGACGTGTTGTCCGCGATCAATCCGCGGCTCGTGCTGGTGCGGGTGACGGGGTTCGGCCAGTTCGGCCCGTATGCGCGCCGCCCCGGTTTCGGCACGCTCGCGGAGGCGATGAGCGGGCTGGCGGCCGCCACCGGCGAGGCGGACGGGCCGCCGCTGCTGCCGTCGTTTCCGCTGGCGGACACGGTGGCGGGGCTCACCGCCGCGTTCGCGATCATGACGGCGCTGAAGGCGCGCGATCGCACCGGACGCGGGCAAGTGGTCGATCTCGCGATCATCGAGACGATGCTCGCGGCGATGGGTGCGCAGGTCGCGAGCTACGACCAGACGGGGCGCGTGCCGGCGCGCGCCGGCAACCGCTCGCCGAACAATGCGCCGCGCGGCGTGTATCGCACGGCGGACGGCAAGTGGGTCGCGCTGTCGACGTCGGCGCACAGCATCGCGGAGCGCGTGATGCGGCTCGTCGGCCGCGCGGACCTGATCGACCAGCCGTGGTTCGCGAGCGGCGTCGAGCGCGCGAAGCATGCGGACGAGCTCGACGCGGCGGTCGGCGGCTGGATCGGGCAGCGCACGCGCGACGAGGTGATCGACGCGTTCGAGCGCGCGGAGGCGGCCGTCGCGCCGATCTACGACGTCGCCGACGTGCTGCGCGATCCGCAGTACGCGGCGCTCGGCTCGATCGTATCGGTGCCCGACGCCGAACTGGGCGCATTCCGCACGCACAACGTGCCGTTCCGGCTGTCCGACACCCCCGGCGCGATCCGCTGGGGCGGGCCGTCGCGCGGCGCGCACAACGATGAAGTATTCGGCGCATTGGGCCTGGAATCGCGGGACCTCGCCGACCTGACCGAACGAGGTGTGATTTGAAACCGAGTGCAACCTGCCGCAGTTACCTGTACGTGCCCGCGCACAAGACGCAGGTGGTCGAGAAGGCCTACGCGAGCGAGGCCGACGCGATCGTGCTGGATCTCGAGGACGCCGTGCCGGCGAGCCACAAGGTCGACGCCCGCAAGGCCGCCGCCGACATCCTGGCGGGCGGCCCGCCGAAGCCGACCTACGTACGCGTGAACCCGATCGGGACGCCGTGGTGCCGCGACGACGTCGAGGCGATCGCGTTGCCCGCATTGCAGGCGCTGCGTTTGCCGAAATGCGATTTCCCCGCGCATATCCAGGAAGTCGCGGGCTGGCTCGACGCGCTCGGCAGCGACGCCGGGATCCAGATCCTGATCGAATCCGCCTATGGGGTGGAAACCGCTTATCAGCTTGCGACCGCGTCGCCGCGGCTCGAACGGATCGGGCTCGGCGAAAGCGACCTGCGCGCCGACCTGCGGATCGGCGTCGACAACTTCACGCTCGAAGTGTGCCGCGCGCGCTGCGTGGTGGCGTCGCGCGCGGCGGGGCTGAACGGGCCGATCCAGACGGTCTATCACACGCTCGGCGATCTCGACGGCCTGAAGGAATCGACGTTGCGCGCGAAATCGATGGGATTCGTCGGCCGTTTCGCGATTCATCCGTCGCAACTGCCGGTCATCAACGCGGTGTTCACGCCGTCGGACGAGGAAATCCGCGCGGCCGAGCGCGTGCTGGAGGCGGTCGATGCGGCGGACGATCAATCGTCGGTGTTCGTGCTGCCCGATGGCCGCGTGGTGGCGCCGCCGCTGATCGCGAACGCGCGCGTGACGCTGGCGCTGGCGACCCACCTGCGGCGCGATGGAGTCGCGGCATGAGCGCGCCCGATACGCTTTCCGCACCGGCCGTCGCCGCCAGGCCCACGAATCCGGACGGCATCGTCGGCGTGCTCGGCCGCTTCGCGTCGGCGGTGCGCGTCGACGGGCTCGATCGCACGCTGCGCGTGGAGGCCGCCGCCCGCGTGCTCGACCTCGTCGGCAACAGCCTGATCGCGCACGACGAACCCGTCGCGCAGTCCGTGCTGCAGGTCGCGCGGCGCTGGGGCGGGCACGGCCGCGCGAGCGTGATCGGCGCGGCCGACCGGCTGCCGGCCGCGAGCGCCGCGCTCGTCAACGGCACGCTCGCGCATGCGATGGATTTCGACGACTCGCACATGCTGTCGGTGCTGCATCCGAGCGCGTCGGTGATTCCGGCCGCGCTCGCCGCCGCGCAGGCGAGCGGTGCATCGGGCGCAGCGCTGCTCGATGCGATCACGGTCGGCACCGAGATCTGCATCCGGCTCGGCGTGGCGGCCTACAACGAGCGGCTCGGCAATTCGGTGTTCTTCGAGCGCGGCCAGCACGCGACGTCGATCTGCGGGACAGTGGGCGCGGCCGCGGCCGCGGCGATGCTGCTCGGGCTCGACGCCGCGCGGATCGCCGCGGCGCTCGGGATTGCCGCGAGCATGGGCGCGGGCCTGCTCGAGGCGAACCGCACCGGCGGCTCCGTGAAGCGGATTCACTGCGGCTGGGCCGCGCATGCGGGCGTGAGCGCGGCGGAACTGGCGGATGCGGGCGTGACCGCGCCGCCGACCGCGCTCGAAGGCCGCTTCGGCTTCTTTCACGCATGGTGCGGCGAGCTGGCCGACGTCGACGCGGTGCTGCGCGGCCTCGGTGACGACTGGGAGGCGAGCCGGATCATCTTCAAGCCGTATCCGTGCAACCACTTCACGCATCCGGGCATCGACGCGGCGCTGCAACTGAAGGCGCAGGGCGTGACGGCCGACGACGTGGTGTCGGCCGAACTGCGGGTCGCGACGTCGACGCTGCGCACGATCGGCGAGCCTGCCGAATTGAAGGCCAGCCCGCCGAACGGTTACGCGGCCGCGTTCTCGGGGCCGTACACGATCGCGGCCGCGCTGCTCGGCGGGGGCGGGCTCGGCGTCTGGTTCGACGATTTCGACGATGCGCTCGTGCGGGACCCCGCGCGCCGCGCGCTGGCCGCGAAGGTGCGCTGCGTCGCCGATCCGTGGTGCGACGCGCGGTTCCCGCACAGCCTGCCTGCCGTGCTGCGCGTGACGCTGCGCGACGGGCAGACGCGCGAGGCGCGCGTCGAGTCGAGCAAGGGCACCCGTTCGCGGCCGCTGACCGAACAGGAACTCGTCGCGAAGTTCGTGCTCGCCGCGAGTTCGACGATCGGCACGCCGCGTGCGCTCGAGCTGCGCGACGCGGTGCAGGCGCTCGTCGACGACACGCCGCTGGATGCGCTGGCGGCGTTGACGTCCGACGTGCATCCGAACCGGAAAGGAGGAGAGCCATCTTGAACGCACCACGCTGGAAGAAGCGGCCGCCGGGCTCGAACTGGGGCGATTTCGGCCCGGACGATCAGCAGGGACGGTTGAACTGGCTGACGCCGGACAAGGTGCGGCAGGGCGTCGCCGAGGTGCGCCAAGGCCTGTCGTTCTCGCTGAGCCTGCCGCTCGACGTGCCGCGCGGCGGCGGGCTGAACGCGCGCCGTCGGCCGCCCGCGATCTTGCCGGCGCTGCTCGGCGGCAAGCCGTACTTCGGTTATCGCGCCGACGAACAGGTGGCGAACGCCACGGACGTCGTCTGCGACGATTCGTTCTGCATGCATTCGCAGTTCTCGACGCAATGGGACGGTCTCGCGCACGTCGGCGGCGTATTCGACGCGGACGACGACGGCGTGCCCGAAATCGTGTTCTACAACGGCTTCCGGATGGGCGAGCATCTGCGGGTGCCGCAGGAGGGCGACGCCACCGGCGGCGCGCTCGCGCTCGGCATCGAGGTGATGGCGCGCACCGGCGTGCAGGGGCGTGGCGTGCTGATCGACCTGCGGCATCACTTCGGCGACGCCCGCACGAAAGTGGGCTACGCGCAACTGATGCGCGTGATGGAAGCGGACGACGTGCACGTCGAGCAGGGCGACATCGTCTGCATTCACACCGGTTTCGCCGATCTGCTGCTGAACGACGAGCACGGTTCGCCCGCGACCGTCGCGAGCGCGTGCGTGCTGGACAGCAGCGACGCCCGGCTGCTGCAGTGGATCGACGAGTCGCGGCTCGCGGCGCTCGTGGCCGACAACCACGCGATCGAGGAGCGGCCGCAGCATGCGCAGCCGCTCGCGCGGCCGGGGGCGCTGATGCCGCTGCACGAGCTGTGCCTGTTCAAGCTCGGCATCCACCTCGGCGAGCTGTGGCACCTGACGCCGCTCGCGAACTGGCTGCGCGCGCATCGGCGAAACCGGTTCCTGCTGACCGCGCCGCCGTTGCATATCCGGGGGCTGGTCGGTGCGCCGGTGAACCCGGTCGCGACCGTTTGACGCGCAGGCCGCGGGCGCCGGCGCGCGCCCGGCCAGCGGGAACCGTTTCCATGCGTCGATCCGGGATCGTCGATTGAGCCGATTATCGAAAAAATGACTGAAAATCGGGTCGTTCAGATCGAAAAATAGAATCAATGGCGCGGGGTATATAAAAAATATTGAAACGTCAAGATTGGACTATTCTCATTTATTGCACTAAATATCAGGGGATTTCCCCATTGCGATAATCGCGAACCGGGGATGGCGATTAACCCGTTTAGTGGATGGTCACAATCATGAATCTACGTTCGATCGACTTGAACCTGCTGGTCATACTGGATGCGCTGCTGACGGAGAAACAGGTGACGCGGGCCGGGCTGAAGGTCGGTCTGACCCAACCGGCCGTCAGCAATGCGCTGTCGCGCCTGCGGTATCTGTTCAAGGACGAGATCCTGGCGCGCAGCACGATCGGGATGGAATTGACGCCGCGCGCGCAGGCGTTGATCGCGCCGGTGCGGCAAATCATGCAACAAATCGAAGAATTATTTGAATCGGATTATCAATTCAACCCTTTTACGTCGGAGCGTCATTTTACGATCCGGATGTCGGATCTCACCGAACTGCTTTTGCTGCCCGCCTTGCTGCGGCGCATGCGCACGACGGCGCCGAATATCAGCCTCGATGTCGTGCACCCTAGCGCGGCGAAGACGGCCGAAGCGCTCGAAGCCGGGCGGCTCGACATGGCGATCAGCGCGGGCCTCGAGCATTCCGGCTCGCTGTCGTCGGAAACCGTGTTTCACGACCGGATGGTGTGCGTGCTGAGCCGCAACCATCCCGATGCGGACAAGCCGCTGACGCTTGAACGGTTCCTCGCGCTCGACTTCCTCAACGTGTCGATCAACCCGGTCGACCACAGCCTGATCGACAACCTGCTCGCGAACATGGGCTGTACGCGCCGCATCGTGCTCAACGTGCCGCACTGGCTCGTCGTGCCGAACATGCTCGATGCGCTGCCGTACGCCGTGATCATGTCGGAGCGGCACGCGCTGAGCCTCGGCGATCCGCGTCTCGTGATCCGCGAACTGCCGCTCGCGATGGAACCCGTCACGTGGTCGCTGTACTGGCATCGCCGGTACGACGGCAGCAACGCGCACGGCTGGATGCGCCGCGCGATCCTCGCGGCCGCGGAATCCGTCGTGGACGACGTCACGGTGGACGCGTGCAGCGTGGGCTGAGCGCGATGTCGTGCGCCGCGGGCCGCTCGCGGTCAGCCGACGACGAGCAGCGGCGGCAGCGTCGCGACGTCGGGCTGCTCGTCGAGTCGCCACAGATAATCGAGTGCGGCCCGCATTCGCGCCGCGCTTCCGTGCCGCTGGCAATTCTTCGTGAACTTCGCTTCGTAGTCGGCGCGCTGCATCGGTTGCGTCGGTGAGCCCGGCAGATCGTCCACCTGCTTCGTATAGGTCGCGCCGTCGTCGCACACGGCCGTCACGCGATTCGGCGCATGCGCGGGATAGCGGGCCGTCAGCGCCGGGTCCGCGTCGACCGTGATTTTGCCGATCAGCGCGTGCAAGGCCGGGTCGCGCAACGCCGGGCCCGTATAGCTGCGGGTTGTGATGTCGCCGTCGAGCATCGCCCGCGCGACGATGTAGGGCAGGCTGTGGTCGGCGGTCTCGTGGGTCGACGGGGCCCATTTCTCCGGATCGCGGCCGGCCGTCACGTAGCCGACTTCGGTCGTGCGGACCTCGATGCGCCGAATGCGCCGCAGGTCGCCGACCTGCGCGGCGACCGCGAGCGCGGCCGGAATCGCCGTTTGCGTGAGCCCTTGCGCCGGATAGAACTTCACGAAGCAACGGCCGATCCGGAACGCGCCGCCGCGCCCGCCGAACGTGGCGATGTCGAGCGCGAACGGTCCGGACACCTGCGCGAAGAACCCGGCCGCTCCCTCGAATATCGGCGCGGGGCCGGTGAGGCCGGCGCCGGCGAGTTCGGTCGAAAACACCGCGTTGCGCGCCGCGTCGGCGTCGGCGAGCGCCTTCCAGTTGGACAACTGCTGCACCCGCGTCTGGTTCAGCGCGAGATGGCTGTTGATCGACAGGTTGACCGCCTGCACGAGTTGCGGCGCGTGCAGGCCCATCAGCTTGCCCGCCGCGAGCGCGACGGCCGGCAGACTGTAGCAGGTGTGATCCCAGCCGCGCGGGCTGACCGCGGCGGCGTCCATCAGCCGGCATGCGATCTCGTACGCGATCGCGATCGACAGGATCAGGTCGCGGCCGCTCGCGTGCCGCGCCTCGGCGACCGCGAGACACGCGGCGACGTTGTCGCTCGGATGGCCGGTTTCCTTGCCGGCATACGCATCGTTGAAATCGAAGTAGCGTAGCGCCGTGCCGGTCGCGAACGCGGCGAGATCGGCGCGCGTGCGGCGGTTCGTGCCGATCACGGTCGAGACGCCGCCGGGCGACGCGAGCGCCGCGTCGCGCGCGATCCGTACCGGCGCCTCATCGTGCGCGGCGATCGCGCAGCCCAGCGCGTCGATCAGATGCGCCTTGATCGTTTCGACGGTCGCCTCGTCGAGGTCGCGATACTGCAGCCCGGCTGCGTAGTCGGCGAGTTGCCGGGCGAGTTCCGGCTCGCCGGCGTTCTGCCTGTCGGCGGTCGCGGCGGCGCGGGCGCGAGCGAACGGCAGCGCGACGGCGGCGCCGGTCAGCGCGGAAAGAAAGTGGCGGCGATTCATGGTTCGGTCTCCGAATGTTTAGGGGGCGGGAAGGGGCGACGCTGTCAGAACGCCTTGCGCAGGCCGAGCGCGACGCCCGCGCTGCCGGAGCGGCCGGCCGCGAGCGAGTAGTGCAGAAAGTTGTAGTTGTCGTTGTCGAAATCGAGCGCGGCACGGTGCGCGTAGCCGGCCGCCAGGTACAGCGTCACCGTCTTCGACACGAAGTAGTTCAACTGCAGCGTGACCTGCTGCGGACTGACGGGCTGCGATGCCGGCGTTTGCGCATTCGCCGGATTCCGCGCGCGGATGTGTTCGTAATAGACGGCGCCGATCGCTTGCAGAAAATCGGTGATGCCATAGCGGACGCCGGCCCACCAGAACGTGAAGTTCGTCACGACCGACGGCGCGGCGATGTCGCTGTGCGCGTGCTCGACGCCGGCCAGCAGTTGCGCGCGCCCGAGCGGCACGAGCGCGGAAGCGGCGTAGCGGCGGAAGTGCGCGAAGCCGCCGGGCCGCGGCGTGTGGACGTCGTCGAACGCCGCGGCGAACGAGAACGCGCTGCCCGCGTAGTCGAAGCCCGCGCCGTACGCGGCGTTCGACTGGAACGCGCCCGCCGTGCCGCCGAACGCGTAGTGGGTTTCGAGCGTCAGCGCGCCGAGCTTCGCCAGATACTTGACGACGTTGTTCTCGCGATAGTTGATGCCGACGATCGCGCCGTCCGGCTCGTACAGCGTCGAATAGGCGCCCGTCGGCGAATAGCGCTCCATGATGTCGAACAGCGTCGTGTACTGACGGCCGAGCCGCAGCGCGCCCCAGCGCTCGTGTTGCAGCGCGACCCACGCGGAGCGGTCGAAGCCGCCCGAGCCGGCGCCGTTGGCGAGGTTGATGCTGCTTTCGACGCGAAACGCCGCCTGCCAGCCGCCGCCGAGATCCTCGACGCCCTTCAGGCCCCAGCGCGATCCGCTCTTGCCGCCCGACGCCATCCGCGCGAGCGACGCGGACGACTTGCCGTCGGACCCGGCCTGGTTGGTGAGAAATTCGGTGTAGACGTCGGCGACGCCGTACAGCGTGAGGCTGGTCTGCGCGCAGGCGCCGGCCGATACGAGGCCCAGTCCGCACAATGCGGACATTCGCTTGCCCATGGGGCTGTCTCCTTGTTTTGGGGTTGTTGTTCGTCATGGGCGCCGCGCGGGTCGGCTCGCGCGGCGCGGCGTCGCTATCCGGGGCGGAAGGCGAACGGCGCGTGCCGTGCCGGGCCGCTCGCGTGCGTTGCGCGGCGCACGCGGGCGATGCCTGGCGGCTGGGTCACGCGGTCGGGCGTGCGCATCGTCGGTCAGCGTGCGCGGGCCCGCACGGCCGCGTCGCGCGCGAGTACGCGCGTGGCCTGTGCGACGCCCGCCGCGTCGACCATCCGGCCGTCGATGCGCAGCGCGCCGCGGCCGTTGGCGCGCGCGTCGTCGTACGCGGCGAGCACGGCGCGCGCGTCGCGCACCGCGTCGTCGTCCGGCCGGAACGCGCGGTTCAGCGCATCGACCTGCAGCGGATGAATGCAGGTCGCGCCCGCATAGCCGAATGCCGCGGACGCACGCGCGATGCGCTCGAACGCATCGAGGTCGCGCAGTTCGTCGAGGCCGTCGAGCAGGCCGAGCGGCAAAATGCCGGCCGCGCGCGCGGCGATGATCAGCAACTGCTTCGGCACGCGCAGCACGTCGGCGCCGGTGCCGCTTTCGCAGTTCAGCGCGAAGTCGGCGCCGCCGAGCATCATCGCGACGACGCGCGGCGACGCGCGCGCGATCCGCTCCATCGCCTGGAACGCACGCGGCGTCTCGATGATCGCGACGACGCGCGTGCCGCCGGGCGCGGCGCCGGCTTCATCCTCGAGCGTGGCCAGCAGTTCGTCGATCGCCTCGACGTGCGAGCCGCCGCGAACCTTCGGCAGCACGACGCCGTGCACGCCCGCCTGCACGGCCGCACGCAGGTCGGGCACCAGCAGGTCGAGCGGGCCGTTGGCGCGGACCAGCACGTCGTGGCCGGCGGCCCGCAGCCTCGGCACGGCGTCGGCGAGGCCGTCCCGCGCGTCGCGCTTGCACGCGAACGGGACGCTGTCTTCCAGGTCGAGGATCAGCGCATCGGCCGCGCTGGTCGCGGCCTTCTCGACGAAACGGGGGACGTGGGCAGGCACGTAGAGCAGCGAGCGCCAGACCGGTTGGGAGGTGGGATTCATCGTTGTTCTATAAAAATGAAAGTCACTTTTATTTTTGTGATCGATGGGGCCATTCGTCAAGATTATCGTTAACGCCTATATTTATGAGGAGTTGAAAGAAGTTGAACGAAGGAAGCGCTGCGGATTCATGTTGATGTCACGGCCATCCTGCGTATAATGAAAGTGACTTTCAATTTGTGTGAGCCCGGGCGCGCCGTTCGCGCCGCCCGGCACAGCGCGAGGCGGACATGAGCAAGGTAGAGACGACTAATCAGGCGGAAGGCGGCGTGGCCGCGGTCAATCGTGCGTTGACCGCGCTGCTGGCCTTCTCCGGCGCGCCCGGCGGGCTGATGCTCGCGCAGGTCAGCGACGCGACGGGGCTCAA
The DNA here is from genome assembly GCF_020419985.1 of Burkholderia sp. AU32262. NCBI lineage: Bacteria > Pseudomonadati > Pseudomonadota > Betaproteobacteria > Burkholderiales > Burkholderiaceae > Burkholderia > Burkholderia sp. AU32262. Next base: position 55,416 of record NZ_JAIZRS010000031.1, on the reverse strand, counting down.
CATGAGCACGCTGCTGCGGATGTTCGAGTCCCTCGAACAATTCCGCTTCATCAAGCGCCTGCCCGACGGGCGCTACGTGTTGGGGCCGGCCGTGTTCCAGCTCGGCGTGATGTATCGCGAGTCGTTCCAGTTGCGCGAATACGTGATGCCGATCCTGTCGACGCTGTCGGCGCAGACCGGCGAGACCGCCGCGTTCTACGTGCGCGAAGGCGACCAGCGTGTCTGCCTGTTCCGCATCCAGGCGCAGCGCGCGGTGAGCACGCATCTGCGCGAAGGCGACCGCTTCGCGCTCGACGTCGGCGCGGCGGGGCGCGTGCTGCTCGCGTTTTCCGGCACGCGCGGCGGCGAGTACGAGAAGACGGCCGAGCAGGGCTATGCGGTGTCGATCGCCGAGCGCGATCCGGAGAGCGCGGCGATCGCGTGCCCGGCGTTCGGTGTCGGCCGCGTGCTGAGCGGCGCGATTTCGCTCGGCGTGCCGCGCTATCGCTTCAACAAGAAAGTGCTGGCCGATTACCTGCCGCATGTGCAGGCCGCCGCCGCGGAATTGACGCGTGCGCTCGGCGGCGATCTGCCCGCGACGGGTGCGGCGTTTCCCGCGACCGACCGGCTCGGCGCATTGCTCGAGTAGCGCCGGCGCGCGACGCGCGCATGCCTGACTGACCGACAACTACCAGGAGACATCATGTCCGTACCCGACCCGCAGGCCGCTCGCGCGGCCGGCGCGCATCGTCGCGCGTCCACCGGCCCGATCCATCCGAAATCGTTCGATGCCAACGCCACCGGGCCGCTGTCCGGCGTGCGCGTGGTCGATCTGTCGCGCCTGATGGCCGGCAACATGCTGAGCGTGCAGTTGGCCGACTTCGGCGCGGACGTCGTGAAGGTCGAAAGCGAGCGCGGCGATACGTTGCGCGCGGTCGGCGCCGGCGGCATCAGCACGAACTGGAAGGTGTACGGGCGCAACAAGCGCAGCGTGTGCGTCGATCTGCGCACGCCAGAGGGCGTCGACATCGTGCGCCGGCTGGTGCGCGACGCGGACGTGTTCGTCGAAAGCTTCAAGCCGGGCGTCGCGGAGCGGATGGGGCTCGGCCCCGACGACCTGCTCGCGATCCGCCCGGAACTCGTGATCGCGCGGATCTCCGGCTGGGGACAGACCGGGCCGTATCGCCACAAGCCGGGCTTCGGCACGCTCGCCGAAGGCTATGCGGGTTTCGCGGCGATCAACGGGTTCGCCGATCGCGAGCCGGTGCTGCCGCCGATGTTTCTCGCCGACATGACGGCCGGGATGTCCGGCGCGCTCGCCGTGCTGGTCGCGCTGCATGCGCGCGGCGCGCAGCGGGCGGCCGGGCAGGTGATCGACGTGTCGCTGTTCGAGCCGCTGCTGTCGATCCTCGGGCCGGCCGCGGCGAACTACGTGATGACCGGCGAGATCAAGCCGCGCACCGGCAGCCGCTCGACGAACACCGCGCCGCGCAACGCGTATCGCACGCGCGACGGCAAGTGGCTGTGCCTGTCGAGTTCGACGCAGGCGATGGCCGAGCGGCTGTTCCGCGCGATCGGGCGCGCCGATCTGATCGACGATCCGCGCTATGCGACCAACGTACTGCGCGTGCGGCACGCGCAAGCGCTCGATGCGATCGTCGGCGAATTCATCGCCGCGCGCGATCTCGACGCCAATCTCGCGTTCTTCGAGGAGGCGGGCGTGACGGTCGGGCCGATCCAGGACATCGCGCAGATCGTCGCCGATCGCTACGTGATCGAGCGCGAGGCGCTGGTCGAGCTGCCCGACGACGACGTCGGCAGCCTGCCGATGCACAACGTCACGCCGCGCCTGTCGGGTACGCCCGGCGCCTTCCGCCGGCCCGCGCCCGCGCTCGGCGAACACAACCGCGAAATCCTGCAGCCGCTGCTCGGCGAGCACGAATACGCACGGCTCGCCGCGCTGGGCGTGATCCGCTCGCAGTAAGCGGGCCGCGCACCGGCAGAGACCGGATGCACCGCATAGTGGAGGAGGCACCATGAATCCGCGTTGGACCCACCGACCGCCCGGTTCGAACTGGGGCGATTTCGGCCCGGACGACCAGAAGGGGCGCCTGAACTGGCTGACGCCGGACGCCGTGCTGCGCGGCGTCGCGGAAGTGCGCGAAGGCCGCGTGTTCTCGCTGAGCCTGCCGCTCGACGTGCCGCGCGGCGGCGGACTGAACGCGAGACGGCGCCCGCCGGCGATCATGCCGGCGCTGCTGGGCGACAAGCCGTACTTCGGCTACCGCGCCGACGAACAGGTTGCGAACGCAACGGATGTCGTCTGCGACGACGCGTTCTGCCTGCATTCGCAGTTCTCGACGCAATGGGATGCGCTGTCGCACGTCGGCTCGCTGTTCGATCCGGCCGGCGACGGCGAAAAGACCCGCGTGTTCTACAACGGCTACCGGATGGACGAGCATATCCGCGTGCCGGAAGCGGGCGCCGCGCAAGGCGGCGCGCACGCGCTCGGCATCGAGGTGATGGCGCGCACCGGCGTGCAGGGGCGCGGCGTGATGGTCGACCTGCGCCGCCACTTCGGCGACGCGCGGCGCAAGATCGGTTTCGACGACTGGATGGCGGTGCTGCGCGCGGACGGCGTGAGCGTCGAGCGCGGCGATATCGTCTGCGTGCACACGGGTTTCGCGGACCTTCTGCTCGCCGCCGACGCGCGCGGCGAGACCGGTGCGCCGCCAGCATGCTGCGTGCTGGACGGCGCCGACGAACGTCTGCTGAACTGGATCGACGCGTCGGGGCTCGCCGCGCTCGCGGCCGACAACCACGCGGTCGAGGAGCGCCCGCGCGACGCGCCGCCGCGCGCGCGGCCCGGCGCGCTGATGCCGCTGCACGAGCTGTGCCTGTTCAAGCTCGGCATCCATCTCGGCGAGCTGTGGCACCTGACGCCGCTGGCGGACTGGCTGCACGAACACCGTCGCAACCGCTTCCTGCTGACCGCGCCGCCGCTGCATCTGCGCGGGCTCGTCGGCTCGCCGGTCAATCCGGTCGCCACCGTGTGATTGCCTGCCGCGCGGCCCGCGCCGCGCGTTGATCGACGTCCCGCGCGGCGCGCGGGCGGACTACCGAGGACGCGCCATGTCTGACTCTGTTGCGGCATCGCTCGCCGCGCGCATCGACCGCCTGCCCGCGACGGCGAGCATCTGGAAGCTCGTGCTGTTCCTGAGCGTGGGCGGCTTCTTCGAGGTCTACGACCTGTTCCAGATGACCTATCTGCCGCCCGGGCTGATTCGCGACGGCATCTTTCACACCGGCGCGCGCGGCGTGCTCGGCATGTCCGACCAGGGCGCGCTCGGCGCGGCGACGTTCATCGGGCTGTTCGTCGGCGAGATGTTCGTGTCGCGCCTGGCGGACCGCTACGGGCGTCGCGCGCTGTTTACCGGCGCGCTGCTGCTCTATACCGTCGCGAGCCTGGCGATGTGCGTGCAGTGGAGCGCGATCGGCGTGCTCGCGTGCCGCTTCGTCGCGGGCTGCGGCGTCGGCGCGGAGCTGATCACGATCGGCGCGTTCCTGACCGAGCTGGTGCCGAAGGCGGTGCGTGGCCGTGCATTTGCCGTCTGCTTCGCCGTCGGGTATCTGGCCATGCCGGTGCTCGCGTTCGTATCGTGGCTCTGGGTCCCGCGCGATCCGCTCGGCTGGTCGGGATGGCGCTGGGTCGTGCTGCTCGGCGGAAGTGGCGCGGTGGTCGTCTGGTGGCTGCAGGCGCGCCTGCCGGAGTCGCCGCGCTGGCTCGTCGGCGTGGGCCGGGAAGCCGAGGCCGAACGCATCGTGGCCCGACTCGAACGGATCGTCGCGCGCGAATCGGGGCGGCCGCTGCCGGCGGTCCGGCCGCCGGCCGCCGACGTGCAGCCGGCGCCACGCGCGCCGTCGATGTGGGATGCGCGGCACCGCGGCCGCACCGCGATGCTGATCGCGTTCAACGGCTTCCTGAGCATCGGCTTCTTCGGTTTCAGCCAATGGCTGCCGACGCTGCTCGCCGCGCAGGGCGCGACCGTCGCGAAAAGCCTCGGCTATGCATTCGTGATCGCGTTCGCGTATCCGGTGTCGCCGCTCGTCGCAGGCCTGCTCGCCGACCGGATCGAGCGCAAGTGGTTGATCGTCGCGTCGGCGTTCGGCGTCGCGCTGTTCGGCAGTGCGTTCGCGACGTCGGCGCAGGCGCCGTTCGTGATCGCGTTCGGCCTGCTCGTCACGCTGTCGAGCACGGTGCTCGCGAGCAACGGCACCGCGTACCAGTCGGAACTGTTTCCGACCGCGATCCGCGGGCGCGCGCTCGGCTTCGTGCATTCGATCGGCCGCCTGACCGGCGCGGCCAGCAGTTTCATCGTCGCGTTGCTGCTCGAGCGCGCGGGGGTGTCCGCGGTGTTCGCGCTGATCGGCGGCAGCATGCTGATCGTGATGCTGTCGATCGGCGCGTTCGGGCCGCGCACCAACAACCGGTCGCTCGACGATATCCCGGACGAGCAAGCTGACTCGGCCGTGGCGAACCGGCCGGCCGGCACGCTCGACGCGCTGCCGACGCGCCGTTCGTGACGGCCTGCGTGCGCTGGTGCGACGCCCGCTATGCGCTCATCGCCAGCGCGGTCGCGCCGACGTGCCACCGCAAGCATTCGACGACGAGCGCGTGATTGTCTTCGGAGCCGAGCCCCGCGATCGTCATCGCGCCGACGATGCCGGCGCCGACGAGCCGCAACGGCACGCCGCCGCCGTCGAGCGCGTAATCGTCGTCCGACAGGCCTTGCGAGCGCAGCGACCAGCCGGCACGCCGAAAGCACGCGCCGACCGCGAGCGAACTCTGGCCGAAACGCAGCACCGTGTTCTGCCGGCGGCGGATCGCATCGCCGTCGCGCGCGTCGCTGCCGTCGAGCGCGCAATAGAACAGCGGCGCGTGCCCGCCGACGATGCCGACCGCAATCGGCAGTCCGCGTCGCGTCGCGAGGTTGACCGCGATTTCTCCGATGCGGCGCGCGACGGCTGCATTGAAGTGCGGCAGCGCCGGGTTCGACGCATCGTCGTCGAAGGCGTGGGGTTCGAGGCGAAAGGGGGGCGTCACCATGGCGGCTCCGTCGCATTGCCGGCGCTGCACGCGCGTGCCGGGCGTTGCATCGTCACGGGCCGCGCGCGGGCCCGTCTTCCGTTCGGTGCTTCGGCGTTTCAGTGCTTCAACGATGGGGCGCCGCGTCCAGCATCCACTCGTGCGCGGGATCGTTCTTGAACGCCCACGCGCGGCTTGGGCCCGCCATCACGTTCAGGTAGTACAGGTTGTAGCCGTGAGGCGCCACCACCGGGTGATAGCCGCGCGGCACCATCACGACGTCGTGGTTCTCGACCGCGCAGGCTTCGTCGAGGCTGCGGTCGTCCGTGTACACGCGCTGGAACGCGAAACCCTGCGGCGGATCGATCCGGTGATAGTAGGTTTCCTCGAGCGAGGTTTCGTCGGGCGCGGCGTCGCGGTCGTGCTTGTGCGGCGGATAGCTGCTCGAATGGCTGGCCGGCGTGACGACTTCGACGACGAGCAGCCGGTCGGCGGCCGGGTTGTCGCCCATCAGGATGTCGCATACGTAGCGCGTGTTGGTGCCTTGCCCGCGCACCGAGCGGCGCATCCGCTCGCCGTCGAGGCGCAGCACGCGCTTGTCGCCGCTCGCGTACGGCGCGGTGCACAGCGCGACTTCCGCATCGCGCGTCGCGACCAGCGTCACCGTCTTGCCGCCCGGCACGTACAGCGCGTCCGGCGACACGTCCTCGAACACGCTGTCGCGCCTGCCGAGCGCGTCGTGGGTTTCGCCGTCGATTTCGGCGCGCACCGTGCCCGTCAGCACGACGACGCACAGTTCGCGCGTGCCGGTGTCGAGCGTCTCGGTGTCGCCGGCCTTCAGGCGCAGCGCGCGAAAGCCGACGTGTTTCCAGCCGGCCGATTCGGGCGTGACGTTGCAGATTTCGCGGTCGGCGGATGCCTTGACCAGCAGGGGAGAAATCGTCATGAGATGGGTCTCCGCAATAGGGTAGGGCGCGACCGCCCAGGCGCTTGCGCGCGTGCTCAAGCGCTCAACCGGTCGACGATCGCGCGCAGCGCGTCGTAGCCCTTCTTCGCATACTGATAGCTCGGCGCGACGGCCGGATCCTGCTCGGCCTCGACGACGAGCCAGCCTTCGTAGCCGGCGTCCTTCAGCGTGCGCAGCGTCGCGTCGTAATCGAGCGCGCCGTCGCCCGGCACCGTGAAGGTGCCGTTGATCACGCCGTTCAGGAAGCTCCAGCCGTCGTTGCGCGCCTGGTTCACGACTTGCGGCCGCACGTCCTTGCAATGCACGTGCGCCACGCGCGATACGTGCTTCTTCAGCAGCGCCACCGGGTCGGCCGCGCCGCCGAAATACGCATGGCCGGTGTCGAACAGCAGGAACACCTTCGCCGGATCGGTCAGCGCCATCAGCCGGTCGACGTCGGCCGGGGATTCGACGTACGCGCCCATGTGGTGATGGTAGGCGAGCTTGATGCCGTACGTGTCGAGCAGGTGCGCGCCGAACGCGTCGAGGCGCGCCGCATAGCGCCGCCACGCTTCGTCGTCGACGAAACGCGGTCGCTTCGCCACCGGCGTGTCGATGCTGCCCTGGATCGTGCCCGCGCATTCGCCGTACACGACGACCTTCACGTCGTTGAATTGCAGCTTCGTCATGTGCGCGCGGCAGCGCTCGATCTCCGCCGCCACCGCATCGGCGTCCGTCATGCCCGGCGCGACTTCCGCGAGGAAGCCCGAATACCAGCCCGACACGCACACGAGCCCGAATTCGGCGAGCTTCGCCTTCAGTTCGGGGCCCGTCTTCGGAAACTTGTTGCCGAGCTCGAAGCCCGCGTAGCCGATCTCGGCGCCTTCCTTCAGCGCCGTTTCGAGCGGCGTCTCGCCGCCGAGCGACGGCAGGTCGTCGTTCATCCACGACAGGGGATTGATACCGATGCGGACGTTCCAGCTCATGACGTGCTTCCTTGGTTCGAATGTTGTTTTACCGGTGCGGCAGAGGCGCGGGGCAGGCGCGCTCAACGTCGCTGGCGCGTCTTCGCGTCGAGATACGCGCGGTGCGCCGCTTCGACGCCGGCGCGTCCGGATACCTGCGGCACCGCGACCTCCCACCACGCGCCGCCGTCGTCGGTCGTGCGATGGTGCGTGGTGTCGATCACGAGCACCTGGCTCTTCGTCGCCGCACGCGCGCGCTTCATTTCATCGCGCAATTCGCCGACGTCGCGCACGTGCACGGCTTCGGCGCCCATCGCGCGCGCATGCATCGCGAAGTCGATCGTCGAGCGTTCGCCGCCTTCGGGCACGCAGTCGTCGAGCATGTTGTTGAAGCTCGCGCCGCCGCAATGGCGTTGCAGCCGCTCGATGCAGCCGTAGCCGCGGTTGTCGAGGATCACGACGATCAGCTTGCGGCCGAGCATCACCGACGTCGCGAGTTCCGCGTTGAGCATCATGTACGAGCCGTCGCCGACGATCACGATCACTTCGCGCTCGGGGCGCGCGAGCTTCGCGCCGAGGCCGCCCGCGACTTCGTAGCCCATGCACGAATACGCATAGTCCATGTGGTAGTTGCCCGGCACGCCGCTGCGCCACAGTTTGTGCAGTTCGGCCGGCAGCGTGCCGGCCGCGCAGACGACGAGATCGTCGCGCGCGCTGTCGCGCCCCGCGTCGGCCGCGGAGTCGCGCACCGCGCCGATCACTTCCGCGTCGTACGGCAGCGTGTCCTTCGGAATCCGTGTGGTCAGCTCGGTCACGCGCGCGTTCCATGCGGTGGCCTGGTCGCGGTTCGCGGCGGTCCACGCCGCATCGGCGCGCCAGCCGGCCAGCGCGGCTGATAGCTGCCCAAGGCCCGTGCGCGCATCGGCCACGAGTTGCCGGCCGCGCTTCTTGCCCGCGTCGAACGGCTGCACGTTCAGGCTCAGCAGCGTCGCGTCGCCGTAGAGCGCGTGCGAGCCGGTCGTGAAATCCTGCAGCCGCGTGCCGACCGCGAACACGACGTCGGCCTGCGCGGCCGCGCGGTTCGCGGCGGGCGAGCCCGTCACGCCGATCGAGCCGAGGTTCAGCGGATGATCCCACGCGAGGCTGCCCTTGCCGGCCTGCGATTCGGCGACGGGCACGCCGTGCGTGTCGGCGAACGCGCGCAGCGCGTCCCACGCTTGGCTGTACAGCACGCCGCCGCCGGCGACGATCAGCGGCTTCTTCGCGGCTTTCAGCACGTCGAGCGCGTCGGCGAGCTCGAGCGCGTCGGCCGGCGGCCGGCGCATCCGGATCACCGGCGGCGCGAAGAAATCCTCGGGCCAGTCGTACGCGAAGGTCTGCACGTCCTGCGGCAGCGCGAGGCATACGGGCCCGCACTGCGCGGGATCGGTCATCACCTGGATCGCGCGCGGCAGCGCGACGAGCAGTTGCTCGGGCGACGTGATGCGATCGAAGTAGCGCGTGACGGGCCGGAAGCAGTCGTTCGCGCTGACGTCGCCCTGTTCGAAATCCTCGATCTGCTGCAGCACCGGGTCGGGCAGCCGCGACACGAACACGTCGCCGGGCAGCAACAGCAGCGGCAAGCGGCCGACGTGCGCGAGCGCGGCGGAGGTCAGCATGTTGGTCGCGCCGGGGCCGATGCTCGACGTCGCGGCCATCATTCGCTGGCGGAAATGCGCTTTCGCGAACGCGACGGCCGCGTTGGCCATCCCTTGCTCGTTGTGCGCGCGAAACGTCGGCAGCCGGTCCTTCTCCGCATGCAGCGCTTCGCCGAGACCGGCCACGTTGCCGTGGCCGAAGATCGCGAACACGCCGCCGCAGTACGGCAGGATCTCGGTGCGCCCGTCGGGCTGGACGACTTCGGCGCGCAGGGCGGCCAGGTAGCGCACGAGCGCCTGGCTGACGGTCAGTCTTACGGTGGTGGTCATCGTCGGTCGATAGAGAGGAGTCGGGTGGTCGTCACGAACACGGGGCATCAGGCCGCGGCGGCCCGCGCGGTGGCCCGGCGGCCGAGCCACGCGTCGACCAGTTGCGCGAAGTTGCCGGCTACTTCGTCGATCAGCGCCTGATCGTCGATCCGGCCCGCGAACCAGTTCAGCGACGCATCGGCCCACAGCGTGCGCCCGACCATGAAGCCCTTGACGATCGGGTTGGTCGCCGAGCGGAAGCTGTCGACCAGGTATTGCAGCGGCTGGTTCAGGCCGAGGATCACCGCGCCGCGGCAGTACGGGTCGCGCTCGGCGATCAGCGCGGCGAGCCGCGCCCAGCCGTCGGCGGTGAGCGGCGTGAGCTTCCACCATTCGGGCTTCACGCCGAGGTTGTAGAAGCGCGCGACCGTGCGCAGCACCGCGTCGTCCTCGGTGCCGGCCGGCGTGACCGCGCGCGGCGGAATCATTTCCAGCAGCAGCTCGTTGCCGCTCGCGCGCGTGGCTTCCCACAGTTCCAGCACGCGCTGCTCCTGCTCGACGCGCAGGTCGACGGAGTCGTCGGGGTGATAGTGAACGAGGCACTTCACGACCTGTTCGGTCGGCCAGTGCGTGAGCGACGAGCCGACCGAGCGCGTGTCGTCGAAACGCAGCGGCCGCGAGCCGGGCAGCTCGACCGGGCGGCCGACCCACCAGCCGCGCCCCGTGGCCGACGCGAGCGCGTCGCTGCCGTATGCGCCGCCGTCGATCAGCACGCCGACGTGGCCGGCGATCCCGCGATCGCGCTCGACCTGTTCGACCGCGCGCACGAGCAGGCGCTTCAACGTCTTGATCCGTGCTTCGTCCGCGCCGGCCTGCACTGCCAGCTCGTGGAACTGGCTGCGATGGTCGAACGCCATCACGCACAGGTCGTCCCAGTCGCGGCGCGGCACCGTCACGCGATGCAGGTGCGCGAGCGTGCGGTCGGCATCGACCGCCGGATTGCGCCCGCCGTCGAACCAGTGCGCGAGTTCGGCCGGCGTCGGCATCGCGGCCGAGCACGCGTGGCGCGACACGACGATCGCGCCGCACGCGTTCGCGATGCGCGTCGATTCGGCCCAGTCGCGCCCGCGCAGCAGCCCCGACAGCAGGCCCGACAGGAACGCGTCGCCCGCGCCGAGCACGTTGAGCACCTCGACCCGCTCGCCGAGATAGGTCGGCGCATCGTCGATGCGCGCGGGAACGTCGCCTTCGATCACGCAGCAGCCGAGCGCGCCGCGCTTGACCACCAGCGTCGCGTTCGTGATCGCGCGCACCGCCTGCAACGACGCGATCAGGTCGTGCGGCACGCCGCCCGCGATCAGGAATTCCTCCTCGGTGCCGACCAGCAGGTCGAATTCGCCGAGCACCTGCTGCAACTGCCGCGTCACCTGCGCGTCGGGCACGTAGCGGTTTTCGCCGGCGCCGCGCGCGGTCAGCCCCCACAGCACCGGCCGGTAGTCGATATCGAGGATGCGCACGGCGCCGTGGCGGCGCGCATACGTCAACGCGGTCAGCGACGCCTCGCGCGTGCCCGGCGTCGACAGATGCGTGCCGGTGATCGCCAGCGCGCGGCAGCCGGCGATGAAGTCCTCGCTGATCTCGTCGGCGCGCACGGCCATGTCCGCGCAGTTCTCTCGCACGAACAGCAGCGGGAACGTGTCGCGATCCTTCAGCCCGAGCAGCACCAGCGCGGTCAGGCGCTCGCGGTCGGTCTGCAACTGGCTCGTGTCGCAGCCTTCGCGCTCGAGCGTCTCGCGCAGGAAGCGGCCCATCTGCTCGTCGCCGACGCGCGAAATCATCGCGGTCTTCAGGCCCAGCCGCGCGACGCCGAACGCGACGTTGCCCGACGAACCGCCGAGATACATCTGGAAGCTGCGCGCATCCTCGAGGCGGCTGCCGTACTGCTGGGCATAGAGATCCACGGCCACGCGGCCGAGGCAGGCGAGATCGATGGGGCGGTCACTCGGAAAGTTCAGGCTCATATCACGTGTCACGCTCGCGGCCGGCGTTCGGCGCTGCCGGCAGATTAGGGACCGATCCAGCGGCGGCTGTCCGCGGCACGTGCCGCACGACGCGAGGCTGCCTGCCGCCGGGAATCGGGCTACGGAACGGAGTCTAGACTTTTTGGAAATACAGTTCCCTAGGTGAAATCACGTAGAAATAAATTTCCAAATTTTCGAGGAAGTGATCTACAGTTTCATCCGGATGCTTCAGTCCCGATCGGACCAGATCGGACTCGGCCCGGCGGCGCGCAACGCGCCGTCTTCCGCCCCCGGAGATGAGGAGACAGATTGATCATGAAGACCAAGCTGATGGCCGTCGCGGCCGCCGCGATCCTGGCCGCGCCGCTCGCGCATGCCGAGAAGATCGGCGTGACGATGGCATCGTTCGACGACACGTTCCTGACCATCCTGCGCAACAGCATTGCCGATTCGGCGAAGAAGGACGGCGTGACCGTGCAGATCGAGGACGGCGGCAATGACGTCGGCAAGCAGTTGAGCCAGGTCCAGAACATGATCGCGCAGAAGGTCGACGCGATCATCGTGAACGCGGTCGATACCGACGCGACGCCGAAGATCACGAAGATGGTGACCGCCGCGAAGATCCCGCTCGTCTACGTGAACCGCAAGCCGGTCGATTTCGACAAGCTGCCGGCCGGCGTCGCGGTCGTCGCTTCCGACGAGAAGCAGTCGGGCACGCTGCAGGCGCGCCAGGTGTGCAAGCTGCTCGGCGGCAAGGGCGACATCCTCGTGCTGATGGGCGAGCTGTCCAACGAGTCGGCGCGCGCCCGCACCAAGGACATCGAGGACGTGATCGCGACGAAGGATTGCGCGGGCATGAAGATCGTCGACAAGCGCGAAGGCAAGTGGAGCCGCACGCAGGGCCAGGACATCACGATGAACTGGCTGAGCTCCGGGACGAAGTTCGACGCGATCGTGTCGAACAACGACGAAATGGCGATCGGCGCGATCAACGCGCTGAAGGCCGCGCGCAAGCTGACGCCGAAGACGGTCGTCGCCGGCATCGACGCGACGCCGGACGGCCTCGCGGCGATGAAGGCCGGCGAGCTGAAGGTGTCGGTCTACCAGAACGCGACCGGGCAGGGCGCGCAAGCGGTGGCCGCGGCGCTCAAGCTCGCGAAGAAGCAGCCGGTCGATCGCTACGTGAACGTGCCGTTCGAGCTCGTCACGCCGGAGAACATGAACCAGTACGCGAAGCACTGACCGGTTTTCCCGCTGAACTGCGCGGGCCCGGCGCGGCCGGGTTCGCGCGCGACTTTCGAGGAACGTCCATGTTTACAGCCAGGATCGCGCGCTCGATGGCCAGCGAAAGCGCGCCGGCCGCTTCGTCCGCCGCGCCCGGCGCGGCCATGGCCGACTGCGTGCTCGAGGTGCGCGGCGTCGGCAAGTCCTTTCCCGGCGTCGTCGCGCTCGACGGCGTGCAGTTCCGCGTGCGCCGCGGCACCGTTCATGCGCTGATGGGCGAGAACGGCGCCGGCAAGTCCACGCTGATGAAGATCATCGCGGGCGTCTACACGCCCGACCAGGGCGAAATCCTGATCAACGGCGAGCCCGTCGTGCTGAACGGGCCGCTCGACGCGCTCGATCGCGGGATCGCGATGATCCATCAGGAGCTCAACCTGATGCCTTACATGACGGTCGCGGAGAACATCTGGATCCGCCGCGAACCGAAGAACCGCTTCGGCCTGATCGATCACGCCGAGCTGCGCCGCCGCACGGCCGAGCTGTTCGAGCGGCTGTCGGTCGACATCGATCCGGAAACCGACGTGCGCACGCTGACGGTCGCGAGCCGCCAGATGGTCGAGATCGCGAAGGCCGTGTCGTTCGACTCGGACGTGCTAATCATGGACGAGCCGACCTCCGCGCTGACCGACAGGGAAGTCACGCACCTGTTCCGGATCATTCGCCAGTTGCGCGAGCAGGGCAAGGGCATCGTCTACATCACGCACAAGATGAACGAGCTGTTCGAGATCGCCGACGAATTCTCGGTGTTCCGCGACGGCAAGTACATCGGCACGCACGCATCGAGCGACGTCACGCGCGACGACATCATCCGCATGATGGTCGGGCGCGAGATCACGCAGATGTTCCCGAAGGAAGCGGTGCCGATCGGCGACGTCGTGCTGTCGGTGAAGGATCTCTGCGTCGACGGCGTGTTCCGCGACGTGAGCTTCGAGCTGCGCGCGGGCGAGATTCTCGGTGTCGCGGGCCTCGTCGGCTCCGGGCGCTCCAACGTCGCGGAGGCGCTGTTCGGCGTCGTGCCGGCCACGTCGGGCGAGATCCGCATCGACGGCAAGCCGGTGCGCATTTCGACGCCCGCGCAGGCGATGCGGCACGGAATGGCGTTCCTCACCGAGGACCGCAAGGACTCCGGCTGCTTCCTGAATCTCGACCTGCTCGCGAACATGGAAGCGGCGGTGCTCAGCCGTCGCTACGTGAAGTTCAACTTCGTGCAGCACGCGCAATTGAAGCGCGACTGCGAGGAAATGAGCCGGATGCTGCGCGTGAAGTCGCCCGGGCTGCACGAAACCATCCAGAACCTGTCCGGCGGCAACCAGCAGAAGGTGCTGATCGGCAGGTGGCTGCTCACGCAGCCGCGCATCCTGATCCTCGACGAACCGACCCGCGGCATCGACGTCGGCGCGAAGGCCGAGATCCACCGGCTCGTCAGCGCGCTCGCCGGCAAGGGCGTCGCGGTGCTGATGATCTCGTCGGAGATGCCGGAAGTGCTGGGCATGAGCGATCGCGTGATGGTGATGCACGAAGGGCGCATGACCGGCATCGTCGATCGCAAGGACGCCGACCAGGTCCGCATCATGGATCTCGCGTCGCGCTGAGCCGAAACAAGATTGGAGACAACTGAAATGGGCAACCTGAACCCGGTCGCGGATGCGCAGACCATGACACTCAAGTCGCGGCATGCGAAGTGGCCGCCCGAACTGAGCATCTTCCTCGTGCTGGTCGGCATCAGCCTGTTCTTCGAGATCGTCGGCTGGGTCGTCGTCGGCCAGAGCTTCTTGTTCAATGCCGAGCGGCTCGAGATCATCGTGCTGCAGATGGCCGTGATCGGCATCATCGCGGTCGGCGTGAACCTCGTGATCATCACGAGCGGGATCGACCTGTCGTCGGGGTCGGTCGTCGCGGCCGCCGCCGTCGTGTCGGCGAGCCTCGCGCAGGTGTCCGACTTCCCGCGCGCGGTGTTTCCGCACCTCACCGACCTGCCGGTCATCTGGCCGGTGCTGGCCGGCGTGTGCGTCGGGCTGCTGGTCGGCCTGCTGAACGGCACGCTGATCGCGATGACGGGCATCCCGCCGTTCATCGCGACGCTCGGCACGATGGTCGCCGCGCGCGGCTTCGCGAAGTGGTTCACCAACGGGATGCCGGTGTCGATGCTGACCGACCCGTTCGCGGCGATCGGCGCGGGCGCCAATCCGGTGATCATCTTCGTCGTGATCGCCGCGATCTTCCACGTCGTGCTGCGCTATACGCGCTTCGGCAAGTACACCTATGCGATCGGCGCGAACCGTCACGCGGCCGTCGTGTCGGGCATCAACGTCACGCGGCACCTGATCTTCGTCTATGCGATCGCGGGCCTCCTGAGCGGGATTGCCGGCACCGTGACGGCCGCGCGCGCGATCTCCGGGCAGTCGGGCATGGGCGTGATGTACGAGCTCGATGCGATCGCGGCCGTCGTGATCGGCGGCACGTCGCTGTCGGGCGGCCTCGGCCGCGTGACGGGCACCGTGATCGGCGTGCTGATCCTCGGCGTAATGACGTCGGGCTTCACGTTCATCCGCATCGACGCGTATTACCAGGAGATGGTGAAGGGCGCGATCATCGTCGCGGCCGTGATCGCCGACCAGTACCGCAACAAGAAGTCGCGCCGCTGAGCGCGCGGGCCGCCCGCATTCGAGAGGGAAGCGACCGGCGCGGCATGGGCCGCGCCGCTGATGAACGAACCACCGGAGACAACTGCATGACCTTGCAAATCGGCGTGATCGGCTGCGGCGCGATCGGCCAGGACCACATTCGCAGACTGACCCGCACGCTGTCCGGCGCGCGCGTCGTGGCCGTCAACGACATCGATCCGCGGCAGGCGCGCGACGCGGTGACGAAATACGGGCTCGACGCCGAGATCTACGGCGACGGCCACGAAGTGATCGCGGCCGCCGACGTGCAGGCCGTGCTCGTCACGTCCTGGGGGCCGACGCACGAAGCGTTCGTGCTCGACGCGATCGCGCACGGCAAGCCGGTGTTCTGCGAGAAGCCGCTGGCCGTCACGGCCGACGGTTGCATGCGGATCGTCGAAGCCGAGCTCGCACACGGCAAGCGGCTCGTGCAGGTCGGCTTCATGCGGCCGTACGACGAAGGCTATCGCGCGTTGAAGCGCGTGATCGACAGCGGCGAAATCGGCGCGCCGCTGATGCTGCATTGCGCGCACCGCAACCAGTCGGTCGGCGAGCGCTACACGACCGACATGGCGATCACCGACACGCTGATCCACGAACTCGACGTGCTGCGCTGGCTGCTCGGCGAGGATTACACGAGCGCGCAGGTCGTCTATCCGAAGAAGACGCGCCATGCATCCGCGCATCTCGCCGATCCGCAGATCGTGCTGCTCGAAACCGCGAGCGGCGTGCGCATCGACGTCGAGATCTTCGTGAACTGCCAGTACGGCTACGACATCCAGTGCGAGGTGGTCGGCGAGCAGGGCATCGCGAAGCTGCCCGATCCGCCGGCCGTCGGGCTCAAGCATGCGGCGCGGCAGTCGGTCGAGATCATGACCGACTGGAAGGAGCGCTTCATCGCGTCGTACGACGTCGAGCTGCAGGCGTTCATCGACGGCGTGCGGCAGGGCGTGCTGACCGGGCCGTCCGCGTGGGACGGCTACGCGGCGGCGGTCGCGGCCGACGCGTGCGTGCGGGCCCAGAAGACCGGCGCGGTCGAGCCGATCGCGATGGCCGAGCGTCCCGCGTTCTATCGCGGCTGACCAGCGACCGCCCGCCGCTGACGTACCGGACCGACCGACATGACGATGAAGATAGGTTGCGCCCCGTGCTGCTGGGGCGTCGACGACGTGAACAACCCGCATCTGCCGCCGTGGCGGCACGTGCTCGCCGAGGCCGCGCAGGCCGGTTATTCGGGCATCGAGCTCGGGCCCTATGGCTATATCCCGCTCGAACTCGACGTGGTGAGCGCCGAGCTCGAGCGCCAGCGCCTGAGCATCACGGCCGGCACGATTTTCGACGATCTCGTGTCGCCGGAGAACCTGCCGAACCTGCTGCGCCAGACGCGCGACATCTGCGCGCTGATCACGCAGTTGCCGAAGCTGCCGACGCAGGACGGCCAGCGCTACGCGGCGCCGTACCTGGTCGTGATGGACTGGGGCCACGAGGAGCGCGACTACGCGGCCGGCCACGGCGATCGCGCGCCGCGGCTGTCCGACACGCGCTGGGCGCGGATGGTCGACCATATCCGGCAGATCGCGACGATCGCGCGCGACGAGTTCGGCGTGCGCGCGGTGATTCATCCGCATGCGGGCGGCTACATCGAATTCGCGGACGAGATCGACCGGATCGTTGCCGACATTCCGGCCGAGACGGCGGGCCTCTGTCTCGATACCGGCCACCTGTATTACTCGGGCATGGAGCCGGAAGCGTGGTTGCGCCGCCATGCGGCGCGTCTCGACTACGTGCATTTCAAAGACATCGACGCAGCCGTATACGACGCGGTGATGGGCGAGCACATCGCGTTCTTCGCCGCCTGCGCGCGCGGCGTGATGTGCCCGATCGGCGCCGGCGTGCTCGACTACCGCGCGATCCGCGAGGCGCTCGACGACATCGGCTACGCGGGCTATATCACGATCGAGCAGGAACGCGACCCGCGCAGCGCCGGCACGAGCCTGCGCGACGTCGCCGCGAGCCGCGCGTTTCTCGCGTCAGCCGGTTTCGCATGACCCATGAACACGCACCAGGAACACCACCATCATGATTGACGGACAGATTCTGCTTGGACATTCGATTCGCTGGGGCATGGTCGGCGGCGGACTCGGCAGCCAGATCGGCTACAGCCACCGGTCGGCCGCGCTGCGCGACGGCAGCTTCCAGCTGGTTGCCGGCGCATTCGATATCGATCCCGAACGCGGCCGCCAGTTCGGCGTGAAGCTCGGCGTCGCGGCCGAGCGCTGCTATCCCGATTACGCGACGATGTTCGACGCCGAGGCGCGTCGCCCCGACGGCATCCGCGCGGTGTCGATCGCGACGCCGAACAACACGCACTTCGAGATCTGCCGCGCCGCGCTGAACGCGGGGCTGCACGTGGTCTGCGAGAAGCCGCTGTGCTTCACGACCGAGGAGGCCGAGGCGCTGCAGCGGCTGTCGGTCGAGAAGAACCGGATTGTCGGCGTCGCGTACGGTTATTCTGGACACCAGATGATCGAGCAGGCGCGCGAGATGATCGCGCGCGGCGACCTCGGCGAGATCCGCATCGTGCAGATGCAGTTCGCGCACGGCTTCCACAGCGAGGGCGTCGAGGCCGCGAGCGCGGCCGCGCGCTGGCGCGTGGATCCGAAGTTCGCGGGCCCGAGCTACGTGCTCGGCGACATCGGCACGCACCCGCTGTACATCTCGGAAGTGATGGCGCCCGAGCTGAAGATCCGGCGGCTGATGTGTTCGCGGCAGAGCTTCGTGAAGAGCCGCGCGCCGCTCGAGGACAACGCGTTCACGATCATGGAATACGACACCGGCGCGATCGGCTACGTGTGGTCGAGCGCGGTGAACGCCGGCTCGATGCACGGGCAGAAGGTGCGCGTGATCGGCTCGAAGGCGAGCGTCGAATGGTGGGACGAGCACCCGAACCAGTTGCGCTACGAAATCCAGGGGCAGCCTGCCCAGGTGCTCGATCGCGGAATGCCGTACCTGCATCCGCACGCATTGCGCGAAGATCGCATCGGCGCCGGGCATCCGGAAGGGCTGTTCGACGCATGGTCGAACCTGTACGCGCGCTTCGCGCTCGCGATGGACGCGGCCGATCGCGGCGACACGGCGGCATTGAAGACCATTCGCTTTCCGGACGTGCACGCGGGCGTCGAGGGCGTGCGCTGGGTCGAGAACTGCGTGCGTTCGGCCGATGCGGGCGGCGTGTGGATCGACTATCGTTGAAGCGGGCAAGGCCCGCTGCGCCGCGCTTCGCCGCGGCAGCCGGCCTCGGTACACACCCTGATCTTTACGCCGCCGCGCGCGCGTTGGACAATCGGTTCCAGTCTTGCCGTGGAGCGTACGTCAACAGACCCTGGTGATGATCGAGCGCGTGGGAGCGAGCACGCGGCACGGGCCGTGCCGCAAACGTGATTAAATTCGCCCTTCATGCATGTATCCAGTCGAGCCCCGGGCCGCGCCCGCCAGCCACGCGCGCGCATCGGGGCCGTCAACTTCGCGCTATCCGATGAGTTCATCCGAGAAACCTCCCGCCACCGTCGAGGCGTTCCTGCAGCACCTGACGCAGGAGTACGACGGCCTCAGCAATCGCCTGAAGGTGATCGCGCGCCACGTGGAAACGCATCGGGACCAGCTTGGGCTGGAAGGCATCCAGTCGCTCGCGGAGGCCTGCGGCGTCCAGCCGTCGGCCGTCGTGCGCTTCGCGAAGCACTTCGGCTTTTCCGGCTTCTCCGAGATGCAGCGGCTGTTCCGCGAAGGGCTCGCGCAGCAGATCGCGCCGGGGCGCGCATACAACCTGCGGCTGCGCGACGTGATCGAAGCCGGTTCGTCGAGCCTGCAGCCCGAACAGATCGCCGACGAATTCATCAAGGGCAGCATCGCCGGGATGCAGCAGTTGCGGCAGACGCTCGACTCGCAGGCGCTCGCGCGGGCCGTCGACCTGCTCGCCGATACGCAGGCGATCTGGATCGCCGGGTCGCGGCGCGCGTTTCCGATCGCCGTGTATCTGGACTATGCGCTGCAGCACACCGACAAGCGCATCGGGCTGTTCAGCGCGCTCGGCAGCATGCATCTCGGGCAGATCCGGTCGGTGCGCGAGGGCGACGTGATGATCGCGATCTCGTTCATGCCGTACGCGGACGAGACCGTGCAGGTCGCGCAGCAGGCCGCGCAGCGCGGCGCGCGGCTGATCGCGATCACCGACAGCCGGATGAGCCCGCTCGCGCGGGAGGCCGAGGTGACGCTGATGGTGCAGGACAGCGCGACGTTCGGGTTCCGCGCGCTGACCGCGACGATGGGCCTCGCGCAGAGCCTGTTCGTCGCGCTCGCGTACCGGCTCGAGCTGTCCTATATGCCGACCGCCGACGGCGCGCACGGCACGAAAGCCGGTTGATCTCGACGGGCTGCGCACCGCCCGCCGAACGGCTCGACGGGCTGCGCACCGGCCGGCTTACTTCGCGGTCGGCATTGCGAATTCGGCGCCCTTGCCGATGCTCGACGACCAGCGCTGCATCACCGACTTCTGGCGCGTGTAGAAGCGCACGCCTTCCTCGCCGTACGCGTGCATGTCGCCGAACAGGCTCTTCTTCCAGCCGCCGAAGCCGTGCCACGCCATCGGCACCGGGATCGGCACGTTGATGCCGACCATGCCGACCTGGATGCGCCGCGCGAATTCGCGCGCGATGCCGCCGTCGCTCGTGAAGCATGAAACGCCGTTGCCGAACTCGTGCGCGTTGATCAGGTCGACCGCTTCGCCGAAATCCTTCACGCGCACGCAGCCGAGCACCGGCCCGAAGATCTCTTCCTGGTAGATCCGCATGTCGGGGCGCACGTGATCGAACAGCGTGCCGCCGGTGAAGAAGCCGGCCTCGCGGCCCGGCACGCGCAGCCCGCGGCCGTCGACCACCAGTTGCGCGCCTTCGTTCACGCCCTGCTCGATATAGCCTTCGATGCGCTTGAGCGCTTCGCCGGTGACGATCGGGCCCATCTCGACTTCCGGCGACATCCCGTCCCCGATCACCAGCTTGCGTGCGCGTTCGGCGACCGCCGGCACGATCCTGTCGGCCACGTCGCCGACCAGCACCGCGATGCTGATCGCCATGCAGCGCTCGCCGGCCGAGCCGTACGCGGCGCCGATCAGCGCGTCGACGGCCTGCTCGATGTTCGCATCGGGCATCACGACGAGGTGGTTCTTCGCGCCGCCGAGCGCCTGCACGCGCTTGCCCGACTGCACTGCGCGCTGCTGCACGTACGCCGCGATCGGCGTCGAGCCGACGAAGCTGACGGCCTGCACGTCCGGGTGGTCGAGCAGCGCATCGACCGCGTCCTTGCCGCCCTGCACGACGTTGAACACGCCGGCCGGGAGGCCTGCCTGCGTGAGCAGGTCGGCGATGAACAGCGCGGCCGACGGGTCGCGCTCGCTCGGCTTCAGCACGAACGTGTTGCCCGTCGCGATCGCGACCGGGAACATCCAGCACGGCACCATGCACGGGAAGTTGAACGGCGTGATGCCCGCGACGACGCCCAGCGGCTGGCGCATCGTCCAGTTGTCGATGCCGGTGCTGACCTGGTCGGTGAAGTCGCCCTTCAGCAGTTGCGGCACGCCGCATGCGAATTCGACGATGTCGATGCCGCGCGCGACTTCGCCTTGCGCGTCCGAGAACACCTTGCCGTGCTCGGCGGTGATGATCGCCGCGAGCGTGTCGCGGTGCTCGTTCATCAGTTGCAGGAAACGGTGCAGCACGCGTGCGCGGCGGATCGGCGGCGTGTCGGCCCAGGCCGGGAACGCGGCGTGGGCGGCGGCGACGGCCTGCCGCACTTCGCTGTCGTCGGCCAGCGCCACGCGACGCGCCGCGCGACCGAGCGCCGGATTGAGGACGTCCTGGAAGCGGCCGCTGCGGCCGGCGACGGGCGCGCCGTCGATGTAGTGGCCGACGTCGGCGTCGGACGTATACGCGGGAACCGTGGTCATGCGTGTCTCCTGGGGACGAGGGGGAACAGCGCCCAGTCTAGGGAAACCGGCAGGGCGGGAGAAGTCCGCCAAACTTGATTCACTGTTCAGAATTCTGAATAATCGGCGGATGAATCAGCAAAATGTCCAGGCGCTCTGGCCGCATATCCATTCGCTGACGGTGCTGGCCGCGGCGGGCAGTTTCACGGCTGCCGCGCAGCGGCTCGGCATCAGCAAGGCCGCGATGAGCCAGCGCATCGCCGATCTCGAAAAGGCGGCCGGCGTGCCGCTCGTGCGCCGCACCACGCGCAGCGTGCGGCTCACCGATGCGGGCCAGACGCTCGTCGACAGCACGCGCGACGCGTTCGAGTCGATCGGCCAGCATTTCGCGCGCGTGAAGGATCTCGCCGGCGAGCCGCGCGGGCTGCTGCGCGTGACGGTGCCGGTCGCGCTCGGGCGCCAGCAGGTCGTGCCGCACCTGCCCGATTTCCTGCGCCGGCATCCGGGCGTGCAGATCGAGCTCGACCTGTCGGATCGCCTGCATTCGCTGACGCAGGAGGGCTTCGATCTCGCGATTCGCCATACGACCACCGCGCCGCAGACCCACGTCGCGTGGAAGCTGTGCGACACGCGTTCGCTGCTGGTCGCGAGCCGCGACTATCTCGACGCGCGCGGCGCGCCGCGCCACCCGGGCGAACTCGTCGATCACAGCTGCCTGTGCTACCTGCGCGAGAACGAGCCGGCCGCGTGGAGCTTCGAGCCGCACGGCCGCCTGCGCGAGCGCGTGAGCGTGCCGGTGCGCGGCAGTTTCGCGGCGAACAACAGCGAGGCGATGCGCGAGGCCGCGCTCGGCGGGCTCGGCATCGCGCTGCTGCCCGATTTCAGCGCGCGGCGCGATCTCGACGCCGGCCGCCTCGTCGCGCTGCTCGACGGCTGGCGGCCGTCGGGCGCGTTCGGCGACCATATTTTCGCGATCCGCCCGTACAGCCCCGTCGTGCCGAGCGCGGTGCGCGCGCTCGTGCGGCACCTGCGCGAACGGCTCGCGGGCGGTTTCTCCGGCGCATGAGCCGGATGCCGGCGGGCGCCGGGCCGTGGGCGCCCGGGCAGGCGCGGCGGCGCTGCGGTAAAATCGCGGCTTCCTCCCGCGCCAGGTGTGGCGCGTCATTCGAAGGTCGACAGCCGATGCAGATTCACAAGGAAGTGGACGCGCGCGGGCTCAATTGCCCGTTGCCGATCCTGCGTGCCAAGAAAGCGCTTGCCGATATGGAAAGCGGGCAGATCCTCAAGGTGCTCGCGACCGATCCGGGCTCGCAGCGCGATTTCGCCGCGTTCGCGAAGCAGACGGGCAACGAGATCGTCGAATCGACGACGCAGGACAAGACCTTCGTGTTCCTGATGCGCCGCCGCTGAAGGCGCGCATTACCCATCCCGCCGCGGCAGGCTTCCGGCCGGCCGTGTCTTGCCGCTCCTTTCTGACAATTCTTAAACCTCGTCGCGCGACCGGCTGCGTATACTGAGCCGGCCGGTCGTCCGCTCCCAGCGGAGGCGCCGGCCACGGTACGTCGCACGGCGGGCTCGGGGGCCATGCCTGACGCTACCGTCGTACAACGGGGAGAGGACATGTCCTTCAGACCAGGGACCTTTGGAAGCCCGTCCGGAGCGGAAAGCATTGCGCCCGTGCGCACGTCGGAATTGAGCCGGATCGAGCTCGATCCGCAACAGGACCGCCACGCGCGTGCCGCGCTGGAGGCGTATGCGGATTCGGCCGCCGCCGAGATGCCGTGGCTGGCCGAGTGGCTCGACGAACGGCTGCGCGATGCCGCGCGGGACGACGGCTCGGGCCCGACCTACTGCGGCGCGACGATCGAGCGCGTGTTCGATCTGGCGCAGGCATGGGCGGCGGGCCAGCCCGACTACGCGGCCGGCGCGTGGGAGCGTGTGCGCGACCAGCTGCAGCGGATGCTTGCGCAACCGCCGCTGGCGGAGCCGCCGTCACCGCGCGTGCCGACAGACGACTGTGCCGAGCCGGTGGCCGGCATCGCGGGCGCCGAATAGGCGTCCGGTTGCGCAACAGAAGGGATTATTCGAAGAAAGGGCGATAGTCCGCGCAATTTCTTGGCGAATTTCATACTACTATGATGAAATCGCCGGTTCGTCCGTGCCCCGTTTTTGAGATATTTAGCCGGGGTCGCCGGGGTGCGCAGGAGGCGCGAGCGGCGAACGACGGCTCGCCGGCCGGTATCCGGAACGCCGCGCGCATCCTGCGCGGCCGGGGCAGGCGCGGGAGCCGAATGGACGAACCGACTTCGATTTGCGGGGTGCTATGAGAATTGCTGTACTGGATGACGATCCGGCCCAGACGGATTTCGTCAGTCAAACGCTGACGGCCATCGGCCACACGTGCTACGCGTTCAAGGAAGGCAAGGCCCTGAAAAAGCGCCTGCAGCGCGAGACGTTCGATCTGCTGGTGCTCGACTGGAACGTGCCCGACATGTCCGGCGAGGAAGTGCTCAAGTGGGTGCGCGCCAACCAGACCGAGCACAGCCTGCCGATCATCTTCATGACGAGCCGCGACGACGAGGCGGGTATCACGCAGATCCTCAACGCCGGCGCCGACGATTACGTGGTCAAGCCCGTGTCGGGCCCGATCCTGCGCGCGCGCATCGGTTCGCTGCTGCGCCGCGCGTATCCGGTCAACGCCGAGGCGACCGTTCGCGAGTTCGACCAGTTCCGTTTCGACGTGAACCTGAAGCAGGCGTACGTCGGCGACAAGGCCGTGAGCCTCACGCAAAAGGAATTCGAGCTCGCGCTGCTGCTGTTCCAGCATCTCGACCGGCCCCTGTCGCGCGCGCACATTCTCGACCTCGTGTGGAAGCAGGCGACCGACATCCCGTCGCGCACGATGGATACGCACATTTCGATGCTGCGCACCAAGCTCGGCCTGCGGCCCGAAAACGGCTACCGTCTCGCGCCGATCTACGGGTACGGCTACCGGCTCGAACGGGTCGGCCAGGGGGAACCGGAGTGATCACGCGAATCGCGCCGCGCACGGCGAGCCTGCGTACGGCGGCGCTGCACGCAGCCTGCGCGGCGGCGTTGGCGTTCGCCGTGCAGCCCGCCGTCGCGCAGCCGCCCGCCGCCGCGGGAAAGATGGTCGTCTATCGCACGCAGGCGGGCGACACGCTGTACGACGTCGCCGCGCGCTACCTGCAAGGCGCGGACGACTGGCAACTGCTCCAGCAGATCAACGGCGTGCCGGCGCCGAAGCACCTGCAGCCCGGCATCGCGCTGAAGCTGCCGGTCGCGCGGCTGCGCAAGGAAAAGCTCACCGCACGCGTGGTCGCGGTGCAGGGCACGGCCGAGCGCGCGTCCGGCGGCGCCTTCGCGCCGCTCGCGAACGATGCGACGCTCGCCGAAGGCGACCGCGTGCGCACGGGCGCGAACGGCTTCGTGACGATCGAGCTGAGCGACGGCACGCACATGAGCCTGCCGCCCGACAGCCAGCTCGACCTGAAGTCGTTGCGCCGCACGGTGCTGACCGGCACGCTCGATCGCGAGTTCGAGCTCACGCGCGGCTCGGTCGACAGCGAAGTCACCCACCTGAAGAAACGCGACGACCGCTTCCAGATCCGCTCGCCGTCGGTCGTGGCAGGCGTGCGCGGCACGCGCTTTCGCGTGAACTACGACGCGGCCGGCAATGCGACGACGCGCGTCGAAGTGCTCGACGGCACCGTCGGCGTCGCGGGCGGCCGGCGGCCGGCCGACGCGACCCTCGTGCATGCGAATTTCGGCAGCGTCGCGACGTCGTCCGGCGCGGTCGGCGCGCCCGTCGAACTGCTGGGCGCGCCAACGCTCGCGCATCCCGACAAGGTGCAGGACGAGCCCGACGTCGCCTTCGACGTCGCGCCGCTCGCGCAGGTGCATGCGTATCGCGTGCAGCTCGCGCACGATGCGGGGCTGCTCGACCTGTTCCGCGAAACGCGTACCGATTCGCCGCGCGCGGTGTTCCGCGACGTGCCGAACGGGAATTACTTCGTGCGGATCGCCGCGATCGATGCGAACGGCCTCGAGGGGCGGCCGCGCACCTATGCGTTCGAACGCCGCGTGATGGGGCTCGACGCGAGCGCGTCGCAGGGCGCGGGCGGTTACGAGTTCCGCTGGTCGCCGAATGGCTCGGGCAAGAACGCGCGTTACCGCTTCGTGCTGTCGCGCTCGAAGGACCTGAGCGCGCCGGTCGTCGATCAGGTCGGCCTGCACGCGCGCCAGATCACCGTCGCGCACCTGCCGCCGGGCGACTATTTCTGGGCCGTGACCGTCGAGGATTTCGAAGGCGGCAAGTTCTACGAGAAGACCAGTCCGGTCAGCGCGTTCACGTTGTCGCGCTGACCCGCGGCGCATGAGACACGACTCCGTTTCTCCGCGGCGACGCCTCGGCCGCCGCTTCCTGATCGAATGGATCGCGATCGGCTGCCTCGGGATCGCGGTGATCCTCGCATGCGCGCTCGGCCGCCTGTCGTCGAGCGTCGACGGGCTGATCTACGACCGGCTGCTGATGCTGCGCAGCCTGCCGCTGTCGCCCGACGTGGTCGTCGTCGACATCGACAACCAGAGCGTATCCGCGCTCGGTCGTTGGCCGTGGCCGCGCGACGTGCACGCGCGGCTGCTCGACACGCTCGCGCGCGCACAGCCGGCCGCCGTCGTCTACGACGTGCTGTTTACCGAGCCGTCGCCCGAGGATCGCGCGTTCGCGGACGCGATGAGCCGCGTGCCGACCTTTCTGCCGGTGCTGCTGAGCCCCGAGCAGGCGGACGGCGCGCGTTCCGTCGATCCGCCGGTCGCCGCGCTCGCCGCGCGTGCGACGGGGCTCGGCCATATCAATCTCGAAGTCGATCGCGACGGGATCGTTCGCAGCGTCGCGCTGTTCGAAAGCGACGGCCGCGTGCGCTGGCCGCAACTGATGGTGCCCGTGTACCGCGCGATCCAGGCCGGCCGGCTGCACCCGGTCGGCGGCGTGCCCGGCGCGAACGCGCACGACCTGTCGCGCGATGCGGCGGGCGAGGGCCGCTACCTGATTCCGTTCAGCCGCAACACGCCCGCGTATCCGACGCTGTCGTTCGACGACGTGCTCGAAGGGCGCGTGAAGCCCGACGCCCTGCGCGGCAAGATCGTCGTCGTCGGCGTGACCGCGTCCGGGCTGTACGATCGCTTCGCGACGCCGGTGTCCGGCGAGTTCGGTCCGCTCGCCGGCGTGTACATCCATGCGAACGTGCTCGACATGCTGGCGACCGGCAGCGCGATCTCGCCCGCGTCGCGCGCGGGATTGTTCATCGCGTCGCTGCTGCCGCTCGCCGTGTTGCTGGGCGGCTTCCTGATGCTGTCGCCGTGGCGCGCGCTGCTGCTGACGCTGAGCCTGGCCGCGCTCGCCGTGGTCGCGAGCGTGGCGCTGCTGTTCGAGGCGCGCATCTGGCTGACGCCGGCGCCGGCGATCTTCGGGCTGATCGCCGTCTACCCGATCTGGAACTGGCGGCGGCTGGAAATGACGATGTCGTATCTGCGTCGCGAGCTGCAGAAGCTCGCCGACGAGCCGCACCTGCTGCCCGAGGCGCCGCGCACGCGCAACGTCGGCGGCGACGTGCTCGAGCGGCAGATGGCGCTGATGGCGCAGGCCGCGCAGCGCGTGCAGGACATGAAGCGCTTCGTGTGGGACAGCCTCGACAGCATGCCCGAACCGATCTTCGTGACCGACCTCGCCGGTACCGTGCTGATCGCGAATCATGCGGCCAAACGCTACGGGTCGCGGCTCGCGCTGCCGCTGCCGGAAGGGCGGCCGCTGCGCATCGCGCTCGGCGAACTGACGTTCATGAAGACGGTCGACGGCAACGCCGAGCACGACGCGGCGATCCGCGAGCACTGGCCGGCCGCGCTCGACCCGACGCTCGAGGCCGAGCACGACGCGATGGCGCGGGGCATCGAGGTGCGCGACCGGGACGGGCTCGACCATCTGCTACGCTACGCCGCGTGCACGAACGCGCAAGGTCGCGTGACCGGCTGGATCGCCGGCCTCGTCGACGTGACCGAGCTGCACGCGGCCGAGCGGCAGCGCGAGGAAGCTCTGCACCTGCTGTCGCACGACATGCGTTCGCCGCAGTCGTCGATCCTCGCGCTGGTCGAGATCGAGCGCGACCGCGTCGAGAGCGATGCGATGCGCGGGCTGCTTGCACGGATCGAGCGCTATGCGCACCGCGCGCTGTCGCTCGCCGACGAGTTCGTGCAACTGGCGCGCGCCGAGTCGCAGGCGTACCAGCTCGAGGTGACGAGCCTCGTCGACGTGCTGATCGATGCGAGCGACGAGGTGTGGCCGCAGGCGCAGGCGAAACACATCCGCATCGAGACCGACGTGGGCGCCGACATGTGCTGGGTGCGCGCGGACCGCTCGCTGATCACGCGCGCGTTCGTGAACCTGCTGAACAACGCGGTCAAATACAGTCCGTCCGACACGGTGATCACGTGTACGCTGACGGTCGAGCACGCAACGAAGCGGATGTTCTGTACGATTCGCGATCAGGGGTACGGCATCGCGCCGGAAGATCAGCGGCATCTGTTCGAGCGTTTCAAGCGGTTCCATGCCGGCGAGCGGCCCGAAATCTCGGGTTCCGGGCTCGGCATGGCGTTCGTGAAGACGGTCGTCACGCGCCATGGGGGCAGCGTGTCGGTCGACAGCGAAGTGGGTGTCGGAACCGCGGTGACGGTGTCGCTGCCCGCGATCGACGAGCCGTCCGCCTGACAGGGCCGGGCGCGACGGCAGGCATTTGGGGAAAGCCATGAGAAAGCAATGGGCGGCGGCCGCGCTGGCGGCGTCGCTGTTGGCGGGTTGCGCCGGCGTCACGAGCGGCGTGAGTGCGGTCGGGCAGCCGGATGCGTTCGCTTCCGGTGCGCACGGCTACGATTTCGTGCGGACGGCCGCGCAGGCGGGCGATGCCGAGTACCGGCAGATCGAGACGCTCGTGCGCGACGAACTCGCGCGCCGCGGCTTCGATGCGCAGCCGCTCAAGGATGCGCGTTACCGGTTGTCGATCGCGTACGCGACGCAGCCGGCGGCGGTCGCGGCAAGCGCCGAGCGCTGCGGCGCGGCGAGCAGCGCATGCGTGACGGTCGACGGGCCCGCGCCGCTCGCGCTGCCGTTCATGGGCCGCGTGTACCGCCACGTGCTGACGCTGCGTTTCGTCGATGCGAAATCGGGCGCCGACGTCTATCGCGTGTCGGCGTCGCTGCGCGATCGCGATCCGGGTACGCAGCAGGCCGCGCCAGCGCTCGTGAAGAGCGCGCTGGCGAAGGTCCCGTTCGGCGACGGCACCGGCTGGCTGGTCAAGACGAAAAAAGACGACGCGGGCGGCATGCCGGGCGTCGTCTCGGTGAAGCCGGCCGACGCGCGCTGAAGGCGCCGGCCGCAAGGTGAGGGCGGGCCCGCCGCGGCAGGCCCTTGCCGCGTTCAGACGGCCGGTTGGCCGCCGTCGCGGGTGCGCAGATACGTCTCGAACTCCGCGCCGACTTCCGGGTGGCGCAGCGCGAATTCGACCGTCGCCTTCAGGTAGCCGAGCTTGCTGCCGCAGTCGTAGCGCGTGCCCTGATACTTGTAGGCCAGCACCTGTTCGTCGGCGAGCAGCGCCTGGATCGCGTCGGTGAGTTGCAGTTCGCCGCCCGCGCCCGGTTTCAGCGCGCGCAGGTGCTCGAAGATCCGCGGCTTCAGGATGTAGCGTCCGACCACGCCGAGGTTCGACGGCGCGACTTCCGGCGCCGGCTTCTCGACGATCGCCGACATCTTGACGATCGACTCTTCCCATTCCTTGCCGTCGACGATCCCGTACGATTTCGTCTCCGACGGCGGGATCTCTTCGACGCCGATCACCGAGCTGTGATAGTGGTCGAACACGTCGACCATCTGCTTCATCACCGGCGGGTTGCCGTCGAGCAGGTCGTCCGCGAGGATCACCGCGAACGGATTGTCGGCGACCAGCTTTTCCGCGCACAGCACCGCATGGCCGAGGCCGAGCGCTTCCGGCTGGCGCACGTAGAAGCAGTCGACATGGCTCGGCTTGATGCTGCGCACCAGCTCGAGCAGCTTTTCCTTGCCGCGCGCCTCGAGTTCGGCCTCGACTTCGTACGATTTGTCGAAGTGATCCTCGATCGCGCGCTTGCTGCGCCCGGTCACGAAGATCATCTCGGTGATGCCGGCAGC
Organism: Burkholderia sp. AU32262; assembly: GCF_020419985.1. Classification (NCBI taxonomy): domain Bacteria; kingdom Pseudomonadati; phylum Pseudomonadota; class Betaproteobacteria; order Burkholderiales; family Burkholderiaceae; genus Burkholderia; species Burkholderia sp. AU32262. Next base: position 26,313 of record NZ_JAIZRS010000031.1, on the reverse strand, counting down.
GATCGCTTCCTCGACCGCGTACTGGATCAGCGGCTTGTCGACGACCGGCAGCATTTCCTTCGGGCTCGCCTTCGTTGCCGGCAGGAACCGCGTGCCGAGACCGGCCACGGGGAATACCGCCTTGGTGACTTTCAACATGATCGAACCTTTATTCCTGTAATCGACTTGTCAGACGGTCTATGTTCACGTCCGCATTATAGTGAACGCAAATGACCTTACCCTTTGTTACGCAGGCAACCGATCGAGCTGAGCACGCAGTTTTTCGAGCGTGCTCTGGAATTCCGCGACGCGTTTTTGCTCCTGTTCGACCACGGCCGGCGGCGCTTTCGCGACGAAAGCCTCGTTGCCGAGCTTCGCGTTGCACTTCGCGATCTCGCCCGTCAGGCGCGTGATTTCCTTCGCCAGGCGCTCGCGTTCGGCCGCGACGTCGATTTCCACCTTCAGCACCAGCTTGTTCGGGCCGACGATCGCGATCGGCGCGCCGTGCGCCTGCTGGTCGAGCGACGCTTCGTCGGCCAGGATCTGCACTTCCGACAGGCGCGCGAGCGCCTGGACGTACGGCGCGAACGAGCGCAGGCGCTCGGCGTCGCCGGCGGCCAGCAGCGGCACCTTGGTGGCCGGCGACAGGTTCATCTCGCCGCGCAGGTTGCGGCACGCGTCGACGATCGCCTTCAGGTCGGCCGCCCACTGCTCGGACGCCTCGTCGAGCTTCTGCAGGTTCGCGATGGGGTAGGCCTGCGTCATCAACGACGCCTCGCCGTCGGCCTTGCCCTGCGGATAGCGGCCGGCGAGCGGCGCGACCTTCTGCCAGAGCGCTTCGGTGATGAACGGGATGACCGGGTGCGCGAGGCGCAGCACCGTTTCCAGCACGCGCAGCAGCGTGCGGCGCGTCGCGCGCTGCTGTTCCGGCGTGCCGTTCTGGATCTGCACCTTCGCGAGTTCGAGATACCAGTCGCAGTACTCGTCCCACACGAACTTGTAGATGCTGCTCGCGATGTTGTCGAAGCGGTAATCGGCGAAACCCTTCGCGATGTCGGCTTCGGTGCGCTGCAGCAGCGACACGATCCAGCGGTCGGCCGCGGAGAAATCGAGGTAGCCGCCGGGGCCGCAGTCGCCCGCGCCGCACACTTCGGGCTTGTCGGCGCCGCAGTCGTGGCCTTCGCAGTTCATCAGCACGAAGCGCGTCGCGTTCCACAGCTTGTTGCAGAAGTTGCGATAGCCTTCGCAGCGCGCGAGGTCGAAGTTCACGTTGCGGCCGAGCGTCGCCATCGACGCCATCGTGAAGCGCAGCGCGTCGGTGCCGAACGCCGGAATGCCGTCCGGGAATTCCTTGCGCGTCTTCTTCTCGATCGTGGCGGCCTGCTTCGGGTTCATCAGGCCCGTCGTGCGCTTCGCGACCAGCGTGTCGAGATCGATGCCGTCGACGATGTCGATCGGGTCGAGCGTGTTGCCCTTGCTCTTCGACATCTTCTGGCCTTCCGCGTCGCGCACGAGGCCGTGCACGTACACGGTGTGGAACGGCACCTTGCCGGTGAAGTGCGTGGTCATCATCACCATCCGGGCGACCCAGAAGAAGATGATGTCGAAGCCGGTGACGAGCACCGACGACGGCAGGAAGTGCTGCAGTTCGGGCGTTTCGTTCGGCCAGCCGAGCGACGAGAACGGCACGAGCGCGGACGAGAACCACGTGTCGAGCACGTCCTCGTCGCGCTTGAGCGCGCCCGCATAGCCCTTCGCCGCGGCCTGCGCACGCGCTTGCTCCTCGTCGCGCGCGACGAACACCTCGCCGTTCTCGCCGTACCACGCGGGAATCTGGTGACCCCACCACAGCTGGCGCGAGATGCACCAGTCCTGGATGTTTTCGAGCCACTGGTAGTAGGTGGTCGTCCAGTTTTCCGGCACGAACTTGATCTGGCCGCTGCGCACGACGTCGAGCGACGTTTCGGTGATCGACTTGCCCGGATTGAACGTGCCTTCCGGCGCCGGCTTCGTCATCGCGACGAACCACTGGTCGGTCAGCATCGGCTCGATCACGACGCCCGTGCGGTCGCCGCGCGGCACCATCAGCTTGTGCGGCTTCACCGAGTCGAGGAAGCCCTGCGCGTCGAGGTCGGCGACGATCGCCTTGCGCGCGTCGAAGCGATCGAGGCCGCGATACTGCTCGGGGCCGTTGTCGTTGATCTTCGCGTCCAGCGTCAGGATCTCGATCGGCGCGAGGTTGTGGCGCAGGCCGACCTGATAGTCGTTGAAGTCGTGCGCGGGCGTGACCTTCACGACGCCCGTGCCGAATTCGCGGTCGACGTAGTCGTCGGCGATCACCGGAATCTCGCGGCCCGTCAGCGGCAGCGTGACGAGCTTGCCGATCAGGTGCGCGTAGCGTTCGTCTTCCGGGTGGACCATCACCGCGACGTCGCCGAGCATCGTCTCGGGGCGTGTGGTCGCGACGGTCAGCGAGCCCGAACCGTCGGCGAGCGGGTAGCGGATGTGCCACAGGTGGCCGTTTTCTTCCTCGCTCACGACTTCGAGGTCCGACACGGCGGTGAGCAGCACCGGATCCCAGTTGACGAGGCGCTTGCCGCGATAGATCAGGCCCTGTTCATAGAGCGTGACGAACACGTCGCGCACGGCGGCCGACATCTTGTCGTCCATCGTGAAGTATTCGCGCGACCAGTCGGTCGACGCGCCGAGGCGGCGCACCTGGCCGGTGATCGTCGAGCCGGACTTCTGCTTCCATTCCCACACGCGCTCGACGAACTTCTCGCGGCCGAGGTCGTGGCGCGACACGCCCTGCGCGTCGAGCTGGCGCTCGACGACGATCTGGGTGGCGATCCCCGCGTGGTCGGTGCCGGGCACCCACAGCGTGTTCTCGCCGAGCATCCGGTGGTAGCGGGCGAGGCCGTCCATGATCGTCTGGTTGAACGCGTGGCCCATGTGCAGCGTGCCGGTGACGTTCGGCGGCGGCAACTGGATCGCGAAATCGGGGCGCGCCGGATCGAATGCCGGGGCGGCATAGCCGCGTTTTTCCCACTCGGGCTCCCATTGGGACTCGATGGTGTGGGGTTCGAAGCTCTTCGCCAGCGTGTTGTCGCTCATGGTGGAAATTTGCCGAAAAATGCGTGTTGGAGACTTGAACCTGACATTATAAATCGCCAGGCGTCGAGTGAGCCGTTCGCGGCCTATGCAGTCAGTTCGTACGTGTCCAATTGCTGACGCGTGTTGCGAGCGCTAACTTGCGGGTCTGGCTGTGGATGTAAGTAGGGCCTTTTCGAGGTGCATGGGTGGAGTGACGCCAGCGGGCATGCGACGCTGTTCAATGGGCGCCAGTGCTACGACGCTTGTTATTTCAACGAGCCGGGGGCGAACTATCGCACTAGCCGCGCTTGTTTCTGGACGCTCAAATGAACGTTTTTCGGGCAGTCTGCGCCGTCGCGCTATGTTCGGCACTGTCTGCCGAAGCGGCCGATTCCGTCATGGCCGTGCGGCGCACCAATGCGGAGAATTACAAGGACAGGGCGTTGGCGGCCTGCCTGTCGATCGCTTACCGAGGATCGCCGGCAGGCAAGGATGCCGAAATGACCAAGAGTGCGTTCCTGGAATGGACTTATTACGATGACGAGAAGGGCGATCCGGCGGTCGAGCGCCTTGCTGAACACTATTTGCACCGCGATTACGGCAATCCCGTGGAAGGTTACGCCGGGGCCGAATTTGCTCTGCTGAAATGCCTGGACCTGTATCACGGCCCCGAGCTCGACGAACAAGTTCGCCGGTATGTCCGACATCCCGACTGGATCGGCGACAAACCCGCCAGGCGGCCCAGGAAATAACGCGGGTGACGGGCGCCGAAGCCGTCGCCGGCAGGAAAGCGGCATCGTCGGGACGCGATGCCACATCGGTCGGCCACGGCATTGCACGCGACGGACTTATAATGTCGGGTCCGCATTTTTCTCGCCCGTCAGCTGCCGCTCCATGCCCGATCTGCTCGCCAATCTGAACCCCGAACAACTCGCCGCCGTCACGTTGCCGAACGAACCGGCGCTGATCCTCGCAGGGGCGGGCAGCGGCAAGACCCGCGTGCTGATCACGCGCATCGCGTGGCTGATCCAGCAGGGCTACGCATCGCCGCCCACCGTGCTCGCCGTCACCTTCACGAACAAGGCCGCGCGCGAGATGATGGCGCGCCTGTCGGCGATGATGCCGATCGACACGCGCGGGATGTGGATCGGCACGTTCCACGGCCTGTGCAACCGGATGCTGCGCACGCACTGGCGCGACGCCGGCCTGCCGCAGACTTTCCAGATCCTCGACACGGCCGATCAGTTGTCCGCGATCAAGCGGCTGATGAAGGCGGCCAACGTCGACGACGAAAAGTACCCGCCGAAGAACGTCCAGTACTTCATCAACAACGCGAAGGAGCAGGGGCTGCGCCCGGACAAGGTCGACGCGACCGACAACTTCAACCGCAAGTTCGTCGAGCTGTACCAGGCGTACGACCAGCAGTGCCAGCGCGAAGGCGTCGTCGACTTCCCCGAGCTGCTGCTGCGCTGCTACGAACTGCTCGCGTACAACGCGCCGCTGCGCGCGCATTACCAGGCGCGCTTCCGGCACATCCTCGTCGACGAATTCCAGGACACCAACAAGCTGCAGTACGCGTGGCTCAAGATGCTCGCGGGCGGCGAGAACGCGATCTTCGCGGTCGGCGACGATGACCAGTCGATCTACGCGTTCCGCGGCGCGAACGTCGGCAACATGCGCGACTTCGAAGACGAATTCCGCGTGCGCAACCTGATCAAGCTCGAGCAGAACTACCGTTCGCACGGCAACATCCTCGACGCGGCGAACCAGCTGATCTCGAACAACGCGCACCGCCTCGGCAAGAACCTGCGCACCGACGCCGGCCACGGCGAGCCCGTGCGCGTGTACGAAGCCAGCACCGATTCGCAGGAAGCCGGCTGGATCGTCGAGGAAATCCGTTCGCTGATCAATACCGGGATGGCGCGCAGTGAAGTGGCCGTCCTGTACCGCAGCAACGCGCAGTCGCGCTCGATCGAGCACACGCTGATGTCGTCGGGCATTCCGTACCGCGTGTACGGCGGCCTGCGCTTTTTCGAGCGGCAGGAAGTGAAGCACGCGCTCGCGTACCTGCGCCTGATCGACAACCCGAACGACGACACCGCATTCGCACGCGTCGTGAACTTCCCGACCCGCGGAATCGGCGCGCGCTCGGTCGAGCAACTGGCCGACGCGGCGCGCCTGTACGGCTGCTCGATGGCCGCCGCGATTCCGTACGTGACCGGCAAGGCCGGCACGAGCCTCGGCGGGTTCGCGAACCTGATCGCGAAGATGCGCGCCGACACGCAGCACATGAACCTGCCCGACACCGTCGAGCACATCGTGCGCGCGAGCGGCCTCGCCGATTTCTACCAGGGCGAGCGCGAAGGCCAGGATCGCCTGGAAAACCTTCAGGAACTCGTGAACGCGGCCACCGCGTTCATCGCCGAGGAAGGCTACGGGCTCGACACGCCGGCTCGCTCGATCCCGCTGCGCGCGGGCGCGATCGCGGCGCCCGAGCTGGGCACGGCGACCGACGATCCGGCGCTCGACGTGCTCGATGCGGCGTCGCCCGCCGACCCCGCCCAGAACCCCGACACGATGACGCCGCTCGCCGGCTTCCTGTCGCACGCGTCGCTGGAGGCCGGCGACAACCAGGCGCAGGCCGGCCAGGACGCGGTGCAGCTGATGACCGTGCACGCGGCGAAGGGGCTCGAATTCTCGGCCGTGTTCATCACGGGGCTCGAGGAAGGGCTGTTCCCGCACGAGAACAGCGTGCTCGAATCGGACGGCCTCGAGGAAGAGCGCCGGCTGATGTACGTCGCGATCACGCGCGCGAAGGAGCGCCTCTACCTGTCGTTCGCGCAAAGCCGGATGCTGCACGGCCAGACCCGCTACAACGTGCGCTCGCGCTTCTTCGACGAACTGCCGGAGCACGTGCTGAAGTGGCTCACGCCGAAGGTCGAGGCCGGCTCGCGCTGGGGCGGGCGCTCGGACAACGCCGGTTACGGGCGCGACTGGTTCGCGCGCCCCGGCGGCGGCAGTCGCGAGCAGATCGTCGACGCGGCCGTGTCCGCGCCGCTGCCCGCGTTCGCGGACAAGCAGCGCGCGGCCGACGCCGGCTTCCGGGTCGGCCAGCAGGTATTCCATACGAAGTTCGGCGAAGGCACGGTCACCGCGCTCGAAGGCAACGGCACCGATGCGAAGGCGCAGGTGAAGTTCAAGCGCCACGGCGAGAAGTGGCTCGCGCTCGCGGTCGCGAAACTGCAGGCGGTGGAATGATGGACGTCGACCTGGGTGTTGCGCCTGCCGCGCGTCCGCTCGGCATTCTGGCCGCGCTGCCGGAGGAACTCGGCGACCTGATCGCCGCGATGCGCGCCGACGGCGCGATGAAGACGGTCACGCTCGGCCGCCGCGATTATCACGTCGGCACCGTGCACGGCGCGGCCTGCGTCGTCACGCTCGCGCGGGTCGGCAAGGTCGCGGCCGCCGCGACGGTCAGCGCGCTGATCCACGTGTTCGGCGTGTCGGGCGTGGTGTTTACCGGCGTCGCGGGCGGTGTGTCGCGCACGGTGCGCGTCGGCGACGTCGTCGTGGCCGATACGCTGCTGCAGCACGATCTCGACGCATCGCCGCTCTTTCCGCGCTACGAGGTGCCGCTGCTCGGCATCACGCGTTTCGCGACCGACGCGGCGCTGACGGCCCGCTTGCGGGCCGCGTGCGCGCTGTTCGTCGACGAAGAGGGCGCGCGGTTCGCCGAGCGCTTCGGGTTCGCCGGCGCGGCGCTGCACGCGGGGCTCGTCATCAGCGGCGACCGCTTCGTGTCGAGCGAGCGGGAAGTGCTCGCGCTGCGCGACGCGCTGCCGGACGCGCTCGCGGTCGAAATGGAAGGCGCGGCGATCGCGCAGGTGTGCGCCGAACACGACGTGCCGTTCGCGCTCGTGCGCACGATCTCCGATACGGCCGACGACCACGCGACGCAATCGTTCTCGCACTTCCTGTCGGCGATCGCGGGCAGCTACTCGTCCGGCATCCTCAAGCGTTTCCTGACGCTGCATGCGACGACGGCGGCCTGAAGCCGCCGTCGAACCCTTCTCCATTCGAATCGGCCGGCCGCGGCGCGTGTGCCGCGGCCGGCCGTTCGTCATGCCTGCTTGCGCCCGCTGCCTTCGAGGTTCGGCAGGAACACCGTCAGCACGCCGATCAGCGGCAGGAACGAGCACACCTTGTAGACGAACGGGATGCTCGTCGCGTCCGCGAGCTGGCCGAGCACGGCGGCACCCACGCCGCCCAGGCCGAACGCGAAGCCGAAGAACAGGCCCGCGACCATCCCGACCTTGCCGGGCATCAATTCCGTCGCATAGACGAGGATCGCGGCGAACGCCGACGCCAGCACGACGCCGATGATCACGGTCAGCACGCTCGTCCAGAACAGGTTCGCGTACGGCAGCAGCATCGTGAACGGCGCGACGCCGAGGATCGACACCCAGATCACGTACTTGCGGCCGATCCGGTCGCCGACCGGGCCGCCGATCAGCGTGCCGGCCGCCACCGCCGCGAGGAACACGAACAGGTGGATCTGCGCGGCCTGAACCGACAGGTGGAACTTGTCGATCAGGTAGAACGTGAAATAGCTGTTGATGCTCGCGAGGTAGAAGTACTTCGAGAACACGAGCAGCACCAGCACGCCGATCGCCCCCATCACGCGGCCGCGCGACAGCGTCGGGTGGCCGGCCGACGCGGCCTTCTTCTTCATCGACGGATGCTTCTTGTACCAGTGGCCGATCTGCGTGAGCACGATCATCGCGACGAGCGCGGCCGCCGAGAACCACGCGATGCTGTGCTGGCCGTGCGGAATGATCACGAGCGCGGCAAGCAGCGGCCCGAGCGCGGAGCCTGCATTGCCGCCCACCTGGAACACCGACTGCGCGAGCCCGTGCCGGCCGCCCGACGCCATCCGCGCGACCCGCGACGATTCGGGATGGAACACCGACGACCCGCAGCCGACGAGCGCGGCGGCCACGAGCAGCATCGGGAAATTCGACGCCGCCGACATCAGCAGCAGCCCCGCGAGCGTGAAGCCCATGCCGACCGGCAGCGAATACGGCTTCGGACGCTTGTCGGTATAGAGGCCGACGAGCGGTTGCAGCAAGGACGCGGTGATCTGGTAAGTGAGCGTGATCAGGCCGATCTGCGCGAACGACAGCGCGAACTGGCTCTTGAGCATCGGGTAGATCGCGAGGATCAACGACTGGATCATGTCGTTGAGCATGTGCGAGAAGCTGATCGCGCCGAGCACCGGGTAGACGGTGCGGGCAACGGGCGGTGCGGACGGCTGGGCGGCGGCTGCGCCGGCCCGGGAGTCGAGGCTGGTTTCCATGTGAGCTGAACGAGTTGAGGTGGCAGGCGCGCTCTGTTGGGATCGGCGCGTGGGTTGATTCGTTGATGCGTCAAAGAAGTGTAATGTGGCGTATCAAGAATGTCAGGCCAAGTTTTATCGCGAATCGGACATTCGTCGGACGGATCGGCTGCTGCGTGCTTTTTGGACGGGTATAACGCTGGCGGCGCGTCCGCCCTTCGGCGGGGCCGCGCCGGGGCCCGGTGCGTGTTTTTCCGGACTCAAGAAACGGCGGTGGCGGCCGTAGAACGACCCAATGACGACACGCGCGCCGCGCCTGGCGCCGGCTACCCGCCGGGCGGGCGCAGGACGCGCGGCATGGCCTGCCATCGCGGGACAGCCGGACCGACCTTTCCGGCAGCGTGATCCATACGGGGATAGTTCGATGAAAGCAGCATCTTTGCATCCACAGCCCGGTGCGGCAGCCGCCGCATCCGACGTCGCCGCCGGTCGCGTCACGCGACGCGCGCGAGCGGCGCGCCGAGAGCGCCGGCCGTGGACCGTCAAGGCGACGTTGCGCGCCGCATTCGCGATCCTGCTGGCCGGTACGCTCGCGATCGGCGTGTTCTCGCTGTGGCAGATCAGCCGGCTGAACGCGTCGATCGCGTCGGTCTACGAGCAGGGCCACGTCGCGAGCCGGGCGGCGGCGGAGGTGCGGGCCGAGGTGCTGCGCGCGAGCCGCGCGCAGAAGATGCTGCTGACCGCGACCACCGCGAAGGAGCGTGACGAACTCGGCGCCGAAGTGAGCGCGGGGCTCGCGTCGATCGGCCAGGCGCTCGGCACGCTGCAGCGCTATGCGGATCCGGCCGACGCCGGCGATTCGGCGCGGCTGCGCGCGTTCTCGACGGCGGTCGGCACGTGGAGCGCGCATCTGCGCGATTTCGTCACGCTGGTGCGCGCGCAGCCGCTCGACCTGTCGCAGATGAACTGGCAGGTCGGCACGCAGGACGTGTCGCTGCTGGTCGAAACCAGCAAGCTCGAAAAACTCGTCGCCGAACTCGTGAAGACGCGCGGCGAAAAGTCGAAGGCGACGCTCGATGCGTCCGCGACCATTTTTTCGTCGTCGTTCGCGATGATCGCGGCAATGACGGCCGCGCTGATCGTGCTGGCCGTCGCGATCGCCGAACGCGTCGTACGACGCCTCGCGTCGCAGCTCGGCGGCGAGCCCGCGCTTGCGAAGGAGATTGCCGCGGACATCGCACGCGGCGACCTGACGCGGCCGATCACGCTCGGCCGGCACGATCGCGACAGCATGGTGCGCGCGCTGGCCGAGATGCAGACGGGGCTCGCGGCAACCGTGGGCGAGATCGCGGTGAGCGCCGAAGCCATCGCGGCCGCGTCCGGCGAGATCTCGACCGGCAACCTCGACCTGTCGCGGCGCACCGAGCAGCAGGCCGTCGCGCTCGAGCGCACCGCGGCCAGCATGGAGCAGCTCACGTCGACCGTGCGGCAGAACGCCGAGAACGCGCGGCAGGCGAGCACGCTCGCGGCCAATGCGTCGGCGGTGGCGGAGACGGGCGGGGAAGTCGTCGGGCGCGTGGTCGCGACGATGAGCGAGATCGACGACAGCGCGAAGAACATCCGCGACATCATCGGCACGATCGAGGGGATCGCGTTCCAGACCAACATTCTCGCGTTGAACGCGGCGGTCGAGGCCGCGCGCGCCGGCGAGCAGGGGCGCGGTTTCTCGGTGGTCGCCGGAGAGGTGCGGCTGCTCGCCCAGCGCTCGGCGACCGCGGCCAAGGAGATCCGGGAACTGATCGGCGCGTCGGTCGAGCGCGTGGCGAACGGTGCGGCGCTCGCACACGACGCCGGCCGCACGATGAACGACGTGGTGCGTGCGGTCAAGCGCGTGACCGACATCATCGGCGAGATTTCGGCGGCGTCGGACGAGCAGAGCGCGGGGATCGACGAGATCGGTCGCGCGGTCACGCAGATGGACGCCGGCACCCAGCAGAACGCGGCGCTCGTCGAACAGGCGGCCGCGGCCGCGAACGCGCTCGACGAGCAGGCACAGGCATTGAAGGCGCTGGTCGGGCGCTTCCGCATCGCACACTGAGCGTGCGGCGCGCCCCGCCGATCACCGCTTCTTCTGCTTGTCCGGATCGATGATGACCGTGCAGGTCGTGCCCGCCGACAGCACCACGTCGGCCGGCACTTCGTCGATCTTGATGCGCACCGGCACGCGCTGCGCGAGACGCACCCAGTTGAAGGTCGGGTTCACGTCCGCGACGAGGTCGCGGCTTTGCGGGTTGTCGCGATCGTAGATGCCGCGCGAGATGCTCTCGACGTGGCCCTTCATCACGCCGCCGCTCATCAGCCGCATTTCGGCCGGCGCGCCGATCTTCACGCGCGGCAGCTTGGTTTCCTCGAAGTAGCCGTAGACCCAGAACGAGTGGCTGTCGACGATCGCGAGCTTCGCCTGGCCGGCCACCGCGTAGTTGCCCTTGAAGGTCTGCAGGTTCGTGATGTAGCCGTCGACCGGCGCGACGACGCGCGTGCGTTCGAGGTTGAGCTTCGCGGCGTCGAGCGCGGCGAGCGCCTGCTGGTACTGTGCTTCGGCGCTCGATGCGCTGTGCGCCGCGTTCTCGCGGTTTTCCTTCGACACGACGAGCGCATCGAGGTCCGCGCGGCGGGCCGCATCGTCGCGGCGCATCTGCAGTTCCGCGCGGCGGGCGGCCACCGCCGCCTGCGCCTGCTCGACCGCGATCTGGTAGTGCGACGGATCGATCTGCATGATCAGGTCGCCTTTCTTCACGAGCTGGTTGTCATGCACGGGCAGCTCGACGATCGCGCCCGACACGTCCGGCGCGACGTTGACGATCTCCGCGCGCACGCGCCCGTCGCGCGTCCACGGATCGTCCATGTAGTGCACCCACAGCGAGCGCCCGATCAGGATCGCGACGAGAAGGATGACGGCGGTCGCGACGAAGCCGAAGAGTTTTCTGAGCATCATGATGGTTCGGAATCAACGGTAAACGGCAAGACTCAGTCCGCCGCAAATGCAGACGAGAAGGCAGGCCCGGAACAGCGACGGGTGCCAGACGAGACGGTAGAGGCCCGTGTAGGCGAGCAGGCGGTCGACGGCCCAGGTCGCGATCGCGCCGAGGACGAACATCAGCACCACCGTGGGCATGTAGGCATCGAGAATGGCGATTTCACGCGGCATCATGACGAGGTTCCTGGTTGGGGACGCACGGGGCGGTTGCGGTTGAGCGGCTCGAGCGGCGATTCCGGGTCGAGCAGCGCGGTCCGCACGAAATGCAGATGGCTCAGGATGCGCTGCAGCCGGTGGCGCTCTTCACGCGACGGCTCGACCGCGTCGAGCGTTTGCCGGGTCGCGTCGATCGCCGCATTGGTCGCGGCGAGCGTCGCGTCGAAGCGCGCGGCGCTCGGCTTCGAGAACAGCGCGGACAGCGCCGTGCGCATCGTCTCGATCGCGCGCCGCCACGGCATCGTGCTCGCATAGCGCGGGTCGGGCGGCAGCGCCGCAAGCTCGTGACGCAGGTCGATCGTCGCGTTGCCGGCTTCGAGCACCGCGAACATCCAGCGCAGCGCGTCGCGCTGCACGTCGGGCTGGTCGGCCGACAGCGTGTGCGCCTGGTACATCAGGTCGCGCGCGCCGCTTTCGAAGCGCGTGCGCAGGCCCGCGAGCCGTGCGTGGCCGGCCGCGACGACCTGATGGCGCAGATCGGCGAACAGCCGTTTCTTGAGCCACGGGGCGGTCGGCGGGAACAGCACCGCGAACGCGATCGCCGATACCGCCATCGACAGCACGAGCGCGAGCGAATCGTTCATGAAGCCGGTCGGGTCGTAGTGCGTGATGTTGTCCGGGCCGGCGAGGAAGCAGAAGAAAATCAGGTAGCCCATCCCGTAGCCGGCGAGCTTCGGCTTCAGCGTCATGTAGATGCCGATCGCGAGCAGCGGCGCGAGCGCGACGCACAGCAGCGGGAAGCCGTCGATGTGCGGATAGATCCCGAACGTCAGCAGGAAGCCCGTACAGACGGCGAGCGCCGTGCCCATGCCCATCTGCGCGGACATCGCGGTCGGGCGCGGCGTCGACGACGCGAGCGCGCAGGTGGCCGCCGCCGTGAGCGTCATCGTCACGCCGCTCGGCCACGCGGTCTCGATCCAGAACCAGCCGAGCACGAGAATCACGGTCGCGGTGCGGATCGCCGCGATCACCGTCGCCGTCGCGTTGGTGCGCGGCTCGTAGCGTTCGATCCAGCGTTCGCGCTCGTGCGTCGCGCTCGACAGCGACGCGTAGGTGGCCGCGTACTCGTGCAGGTCGGTGATGAAGCGGTACAGCAGTTCGGCGGCCGTATCGAAGTCGAGCAGCGGAAAGTCCGGCCGCGTTTCGAGCGCCGCGCGCGTCGCGCGGATGCGGCGCGGCAGCGCGTCGCGCCACGCGAGCAGTTGCGCGGCCGCATGGCCGGCGTCGGCCGACGTGCGCACCGGTTCGCCGGCCGGCGTCAGCAGCAGCGGCGCGATTTCGCGGAAGTACGGCTCGATCGCGTCGATCGCGGCCTGCGCGCCGGTCGCATGCAGCCGGTTCATCAACTGATGCAGCGCATGGAAGCGGCTCGACGCGCTCATGAACTCGCTGTTCAGCCGCGCGAGGCGGCCGCTGCGCATCCGCGTGTCCGGATCCTCGAACACGGCCATGCTGCGTGCGGCCTCGAACCCGACCACGTCGGCGACGAAGCGCGTATGGATGGTTTCGATATGCGCACGGTCGAGCTGGCCCGAAAGCGTCGACGCGACGTAATCGACGAAGGTGCCGAAGCGCTTGCGTACCGTCGTGCGCATCTGCTCGCCCGTGTACTGCGGGAACACGAGCGCGCTGACGACGCCGGCCGACACGATCCCGACCATGATTTCGGCCACGCGCGTCAGCGCGCTCATGAACGCGCCGTCCGGGTGCTGCGACGCGGGCAGGCCGATCAGCGCGGTCGTGTAGCCGGCCAGCAGGAAGCCGTAGCTGCGGAAGTTGCGGTTGCGCGCGGCGCCCGCCGTGCACAGTGCGATCCACAGCGCGATCGCCAGCAGGAACAGTTGCGGCTGCTGCGGGAACAGCCCGACGAAGGTGAGCGTCGCGATCAGCCCGAAGATCGTGCCGGCGACCCGGTAGAAGCTCTTCGCGAGCACGGCGCCGCTTTGCGGCTGCATCACGATGAACACGGTCGTCATCGCCGTTTTCGGCGCGGGCAGGTCGAGCCGCATCGACACGCCGGTCGCGATGAACGCGGCAAGCAGCGCCTTGAACAGGTAGAGCCACGCGGCGCCGTCGGTGCGGGCCCAGTCGCCGAACGCGGCGTACCAGGCCGCGAATGCACCGCCGGCGGGCGTGGAAGCGGGGGAGGAGGCTGACATGGCGGCGCTCCGCGTTACCGTGCGTCCGGCGCGGCGGACGCGTCGGCGGTTGCGACCTGCGCGGGCCGGCCGACGGCGGCCGCGGGCTTCGTGCCCGATGCGGCGGCTGGCGCGGCGGCGCCGACGGCGGCTTCGTCCTTCGGCGGTGGGTCGCCCCGGCCATCCGTGCCCGTCTCGACCCCGCCGCCGAGCGCGGCCATCAGCTGCGCGTGCGCGGCGAGGCGTTCCGCGTCGATGCGGGCGGCCGTCTCCTGCGCGCGCAGCAGTTGCTGTTGCGCGACCAGCACGTTCACGTAATCGGTCAGCCCGCGGCGGAAGCCTTCGCGCGACAACTGATAGCTGCGATTGTTGGCCGCCACCGAGCGCGCGGCGTCCTTCTTCTGCGTCTCGAGTGAGCGAATCCGCACGACCTGGTCGGCGATGTCCTTGAGCGCGCCGACGATCGTCTGGTTGTAGCGCTCGACCGCCTGGTCGTAGCCGGCATTCGCGGCGCCGAGCTGCGCACGCAGCCGGCCGCCTTCGAAGATCGGCAGCGACAGCGCGGGGCCGGCCGTCCAGCCGCCGTTCATCGCGCGCAGGAAGTCGGTGAACGGCGCGGTCACGCCGAAGCCGCCGACCGTCGCGAGCAGGTCGATGTTCGGGTAGAACGACGCCTTCGCGACGTCGATGCCGCGCGCCTGCGCGTCGACCGTCCAGCGCGCCGCGACGACGTCGGGGCGGCGGCCGAGCAGGTCTGCCGGCAGCGCCGATGGCAGGCCGGCCGGCGCGTCGAGCGCAAGCTGCGGCCGCTTGATCGCGTCGCCGGCGCCCGGGCCCTTGCCGGCCAGCGCGGCGAGCTGGTGGCGCGCGAGCTGGATCGCTTCTTCATAGGTGTCGATCTGGCGCTCGTAGTCGGGCAGCGTCGATTCCGCCTGGCTGACTTCGAGTTGCGTGCCGATGCCGGCCTGCAGCCGCTTGCGCGCGAGATCGGCGAGCGAGCGCTGGCGTTCGAACGTTTCATGCGCGAGATCCAGCAGCGCGTAGTTCATCGACATGCCGACATACGCGCGCACCACGTTCACTTCAAGTTCGAGCTTCGCCGCCCGTGCGTCGGCGGCGGTCGCGTGCGCGGTGTCGAGCGCGCGTTCGGTTGTGTTCTTGTCCTTGCCCCACAGGTCGAGGTGGTACGACAGGCCGAGCGTGCCGGTATTGTTCCAGGTGTCGGCGTTCGCGAGCGGGCCCGGGCCGTAGTACACGTTGTCCGGCCAGTGCTCGCGCATCAGCGACAGATTGCCGTTGATCTGCGGCAGTTCGGCCGAACGGGCGACGCGCGCCATGGCCTGCGCTTCGCGCACGCGTGCTCTCGCCGCCGCCAGGGTGGGGTTGCCGGCCTGCGCGGCGGCGATCCATGCATCGAGCTGCGGATCGCGGTACGCGCGCCACCAGTCGGCGGCGGGCCAGCCCGCGTCGCGGTCCGCCGCGCGGATGGCCGCGCCGGCGTCGAGCGCGTTCGCTTCGATGCGGGTGGACTGGGTCCGGTTGTCGCCCATGCTCGCACAGCCGGCCATTATTAATGAGATTGCAAGAACCGCAAGTGCGAACGTCCCTGTTTTTCCCCGAGACTGCACGATTTTCTCCCTTTCGGATATAGATGGGTCGGGGGGGATTATATTTTTCAGCGATTCCTGAATAAACCGGCAACGGCGAAACTCATTTTTACGAATCCTGGGATAATATTGGCTAGCGGATGTGCAACAATCCCTCCGCATTCAAACGGGTAGTGGGATGGATACGTTACAAAACATGCGGGTATTCGTCCGCGTGGTCGACGCGGGCAGCTTTACCGCGGCCGCCCAGCAGATGAATTCGACCACCGCCTACGCGTCGCGCGCGGTCTCGGATCTCGAGGCCCACCTGCGCACGCGCCTCCTGAACCGCACGACGCGCCGGATCGCGCTGACCGAAGCCGGCGAGCGCTATCTGCAGCGCTGCGAACAGATCCTCGCTTACGTCGACCAGGCCGAAGCCGAGGCCGGCGACGCGCATGCGCGCCCGTCCGGCAAGCTGAAGGTCCATTGCTTCACGAGCCTCGGCCAGCACTATCTGGTGCCGGCCATCGCGCGCTACCGCACGCGCTATCCGGACGTGCACGTCGAGCTCACGCTCGCGCAGCGGATGCCTGACCTGCTGGACGAGGGGTACGACGTCGCGATCGTCGTCGGACGCGATCTGCCCGATTCGGGGCTCGTGTCGCAGCGGCTCGGCGAAAGCTACAGCGTCGTCTGCGCATCGCCCGGCTACATCGAGTCGCACGGCGTGCCGCAGCGGCCGGCCGACCTCGCGCAGCACGTGTGCCTCGGGATGGTCGCGCCGGGCTTTCACTTCGACGAATGGGCGCTGGCGGGGCCGAACGGCGACGAAGTCGTGCCGATCACGGCGCCGCCGTTTCGCGTGAACGTCGCCGAGGCGCTCGCGGTGGCCGTGCGGGAAGGGATGGGCGTCGGCGGGCTGCCGCTCTATTCGGCGATCGGCTGGCTGCGCAGCGGGCACATCGTGCGCGTGATGCCCGAGTACCGGTCGCACGTGATGAACATCTACGCGCTGTATCCGTCGCGGCAGTACCTCGACGCGAAAATCCGGACCTGGGTCGATTTCCTGCGCGACGAGCTGCCGGTCACGCTCGAAGCGGACGAAGCGGCGCTCGAACAGTACACGCATGCGACATGACAGCGCGGTGGGCCGCAATCTGACGAGATTTGTCCTTCACGCAACATTTTTTTACGAACGCGTGTCGGACAGTTTGATACTGTTGGAATTAACGAGATACATCACACCGGAGTAGCGATGGATACGCACCTGATGATCGGCCTTGGCGTCCTGCTGGGCGCGGTTGCCGCCGCGGCGGCAGGCCGCGACCTACTGCGTGCGATGAAGGCGAAGGCGCAGATGAAGCCCGTGCCGGTCCGCGTGCGCGAGCCGCGCCGCCCCGGCCGCTGATCCCGCCGTCACGCTTCAGGTCTGGAAGGCCGCGCCACGCGGCGGCCCGGGCCGGCGCTCAGCCGAGCTCGACGACCTTGTCCCACGCGAACGCGGGGTTTTCCCATTCGCCGGTGCGCCGGTGAAAGTAGCCGCGCGGATTGCACACCACGCGCGTGCCGCTGTCCGTCACGTAATCGAATGACGTATGCGTGTGGCCGTGCAGCCACAGATCCACCGGCGGTCGCACCAGGTCCGCCATGTCCGTCACGAACCCCGCCGAAGCAAGATCGTCCGCATAGCGTTGCGCCAGCGAGCGCCGGTGCGGCGCATGATGGGTGACGACGATCGTCTTGCCCGCGAACGGCGCCGCCAGCTGCGCTTCCAGCCATGCGCGCCCTTGCCGGTGCAGCGCGATCGCGTCGGCCGGCGAGAAATCCCGGTCCGGTGCGTCCGGCGCACTCGCTGCCGCATGCAACGCCGCGTCGTGCGGCCAGGTCACCTGGATCAATCCCTTGAAATCGAGCATCACGCGCAGCGCGGCATCGATCGCGCGCGCGACGCTGGCTTCGTCTCGGCCGAACAGCGAGAAATCGGCCCAGAGCGTCGTGCCCAGCACGCGAAAGCGTTGCGCGGGATCGACGTAGACGCCGTTGTTCAAGTAGTGCACGTTGTCGAGCGCATGCGCCGCGTCGCGCATCGCCGTTTCCAGCGCGCCGAATTCCCCGTCGTAGTACTCGTGATTGCCGGGCACGTAGATCACCGGCACCGCGGGGTCGAACGTCTCGGCGGCCCAGCGCAGGCCTTCCGCGTGATTGTGGATGTCGCCGGCCAGCACGACGAGATCCGCGTCGGCATGCGGGATCGCGTCGGGCAGGTTGCTTTCGAGATGCAGGTCGGACAGGACGCGGACTTTCACGGGATTGGCTCCGGAGTAGGCGGCTTCAGCGCAGGACCTTGCCGGGATTCATCAGGCCGCGCGGGTCGAGCGCGGTCTTCAGCGTGCGCATCAGCGCCGTTTCGACCGGCGACTTGTAGCGTTGCGCGTCGTCGATCTTCAACTGGCCGATGCCGTGCTCCGCGCTGATCGTGCCGTGGTGGCGGTGCACGTTGTCGTAGACGATCCGGTTGATCGGCACCTGGAACGCGGCCAGGAACGCCTTCGCATCGCCGCCTTCGGGCATCTGCACGTTGTAGTGCAGGTTGCCGTCGCCGAGGTGGCCGAACGTGACCATCCGCGCGCCCGGCGCGGCCTGCTGGATCGCCGCGTCGGTCTCGTCGATGAAGCGCGCGATCGACGAGATCGGCACCGCGATGTCGTGCTTGATGTTGAGCCCTTCGTCGGCCTGCGCGAGCGGGATGTGCTCGCGCAGGTCCCAGAACGCACGCGATTGCGCGAGGTTCTCCGCGACCACCGCGTCGACCACGAGCCCGGCCTCGAACGCTTCTTCCATCAGCTTCTCGAACAGCGCGCGCGCATGTGCTTCGCTTTCGTTGTCGGACAGCTCCAGCAGCACCGTCTGCGCATGCGTTTGCGCGAACGGGTAGCGCAGTTGCGGATAGTGCTTGCCGACCAGCTGCATGCAGAAATCCGACATCAGCTCGAAGCCGGTCAGCAGCGGTCCGGCCGCGCGCTGCGCGAGCGCGAGGAAATCGAGCGCCGCGTGCGGCGATTCGAGCGCGGCCAGTGCCGTGACCTGCGCGGCCGGCAGCGGATGCAGCTTCATCACGGCCGCCGTGATGATCCCGAGCGTGCCTTCGGCGCCGATGAACAGGTCGCGCAGGTCGTAGCCCGTATTGTCCTTGCGCAACCCGCGCAGCCCGTCCCAGATTTCGCCCTGGGGCGTCACGACCTCGAGCCCGAGGCACAGCTCGCGCGCGTTGCCGTAGCGCAGCACCGCGGTGCCGCCCGCATTGGTCGACAGGTTGCCGCCGATCGTGCAGCTGCCTTCCGCCGCGAGGCTCAGCGCGAACAGCCGGCCGCCTTCGCGGGCACGCGCCTGCACGTCGGCGAGGATCACGCCGGCTTCGACGGTGATCGTGTTGTTGTGCGGATCGAGCGCGCGCACGCGGTTCAGGCGCGCGACGCTCAGCACGGCCTGGCTGCCGCTCGCATCGGGCGTCGCGCCGCCCGCGAGCCCCGTGTTGCCGCCCTGCGGCACGAGCGCGATGCCGTGCGCGTTGGCCAGCTTCACGAGTGCGGCGACTTCGGCCGTGTTCGCGGGCTTCAGCACCGCGCACGCCGCGCCCTTGTAGCGGCGGCGCCAGTCGGTGAGGAACGGTTCGGTATCGTGCGGATCGGTCAGCACGTGGTCGGCGCCGATCGCGTCGCGGCACGCGGAAACGAAAGCTTCGGAGGACATCATCACCTTGTCGCGTAAGGGTCAGGACGTGGCGCGCGGCTTTTTCGCCGCGCGCTTGAACGGCGCGACGTAAGCCAGCGCCGCGACGAAGAAGCCGACGGCAAGCGCGGTCTCGCACCAGCCCAGCGTCGCGGACAGCCCGCGATCGGACATGCCGCGCACGATACCTTCGGCAAGATAGACGAGGATCAGCATGCTCGCCCACTGCATCGTATAGATGTTACGCCGCCAGACGCCGGGCAGCGCGAGCGCGAGCGGCACGGCCTTGAGCATCAGCGCGGAGCCGCCGGGGCGCAGCGGCGCGAGCCACAGCTCCCAGGCGAGCGACAGCGCGATCAGCGCGACGAGACACGCGGCGGCAGCCAGCGCGTAGTGCGGCCGGGCCGCGACGGCGGAGCGGGCGGGGGCGTTCATGCCGCCTCGGCGGCCGGGGCGCTGGAAAGGGCCGCGGCGGCGCGCGCGAGCCGTACGCCGAGCGCGGCCGCGAGCGCCTTCTCGTCCGCGGACAGTCCGCCTGGTGACGACCGATCGTGCTGCGCGACGTGCGACGCGCCGTACGGTGTGCCGCCGGTACGTGTCGTGCTGAGGGCGGATTCGGTGTACGGGATCCCGACGATCATCATCCCGTGATGCAGCAGCGGCAGCATCATCGACAGCAGCGTCGATTCCTGGCCGCCGTGCAGGCTGCCCGTCGACGTGAACACGCTCGCGGGCTTGCCGGTCAGCGCGCCCGACAGCCATTGCGGCGTCGTGCCGTCGAGGAAATACTTGAGCGGCGCGGCCATGTTGCCGAAGCGGGTCGGCGAGCCGAGCGCGAGGCCCGCGCATTCCTCGAGGTCGCGCAGTTCCGCGTAGGGCGGGCCGTCGGCCGGGATGTCGGGGGCGGTGGCTTCGCAGACGGCCGACACGGGCGGCACGGTGCGGATGCGCGCCTGCATGCCCGGCACGCTGTCGATGCCGTTCGCGATCGCGAGCGCGAGATCGCGCGTGGCGCCGTGGCGGCTGTAATAGAGGACGAGAATGTCTTTCATGGGCGACGGAGCCGCGTGCGGCCGCGCGCATGCCCGGTGCAGTCGGCCCCTGCTGGAATCGAGCGGCTATTATAGGGGCTGAAGCCGTCGCGCAGCGCGGCGGCGGCGCGCCGTGACGCGCGCGGCATCAAGAAGGAGAAGCCGTTTGCCGAAGTTGAGCGTTGATCTCGATACCATCAAGCGCCTCGCGCAGTTCGCGGCCCGGCGCAGCGCCGAGGATCGCATCCCGCAGGTGGCGGGCAGCCTGACCTTCACGACGCTGCTGGCGCTCGTGCCGCTGCTGACGGTCGCGTTCGCGTTGTTCACCGCGTTCCCGATGTTCGCGTCGTTCCAGATCTCGCTGCAGGGGTTCCTCGCCGATCACCTGATGCCCGCGCAGTTCAACATCCAGATCTTCAAGTACCTGAACCAGTTCGCATCGAAGGCCAAGGGGCTGACGACGGCCGGCCTGATCGTGCTCGTCGTCACGTCGGTGATGACGATGATGACGATCGAATCGGCGTTCAACCTGATCTGGCGCGTGCGCAAGCCGCGGCCGTTCGCGCAGCGCGTGCTCGCGTACTGGGCGCTGATCACGCTCGGGCCGTTGCTGTTCGGCGTGAGCCTGTCGATCTCGTCGTACCTGTTCACGCAATCGCTCGCGTTCACCGGCGCGGGGCCGTCCACGTCGATCGTCGAGTGGCTGCTCGCGCTCGCGTCGTTGCCGTTGACGGTGCTCGCGTTCACGCTGCTGTACGTGTACCTGCCGAACTGCGCGGTCGCATGGCGCGATGCGGTGATCGGCGGGCTGTTCGCGGCCATCGCGTTCGAGCTCGCGAAGCGCGGCTTCGGCTACTACGTCCGGCGCATTCCGACATATACGGCTGTCTACGGCGCGTTCGCGGCGCTGCCGGTGTTCCTGCTGTGGGTGTATTTGAGCTGGTTCATCGCGCTGCTCGGCGCGATGGTCGCGTCGGCGCTGCCGGCGATTCGGGTGGGCCAGTTTCACCGCATCCATTATCCGGGGAGCGACCTGCTCGACGCGCTCGAACTGCTCGCGCGGCTCGCCGAAGCGCGCGCGGCCGGCAAGCGCGGCTACACGGCGATGCGGCTCGCGACGATGCTGCGCTGCGACATGGAAACCGCGCAGCGCTTGCTGACGACGATGGAGGAGCGGGAATGGGTCGCGCGGCTCGAGGGCGGCGACGAGGCCACGCCGCGCTACATCCTGCTCGCGAACCCGGAGCAACTGACGCTCGCGCAACTGTTCGACGTGCTGGTGATCGACCGCGCGGAGTTGACCTACCAACTGGAGCGGCGCCGCAGCCACGTCGAAGGCGCGGCGCTGCTCGCGGTACTGTCGAGCGACCGGTTCGACGTGACGCTCGCATCGCTGATCGCCGCGCACCGGCTCGCGGGCGGGCAGCCGGCCGGGAACGCCGGCGCGGCGCCGCGCGTGGACGATCCGCACGCGCGGCCGCCGCGGCCTGCGTGAAGGCGGGGCGGGCGGCTACAGCGGGATCTTGCCGGTGCAGATGTCCTTGAACATCACCCAGTCGCCCATCAGGCTGTAGATCGGGTGTCGGAACGTGGCCGGACGGTTCTTCTCGAAGAAGAAGTGCCCGACCCACGCGAACCCGTAGCCGCACACGACCGCGGCCGGCAGCCAGGGCCAGTGGCCGGTCGCGACCGCCATCGCGACGCAGCCGATCACGCCGAGCGAGCCGATGAAGTGCAGCCGCCGCGACGTCAGGTTCCGGTGCTCGTTCAGGTAATACGGGTAGAAGTCAGCGAAGCTGGCGAATTGCTCCGTATGCGTATGCGCCATGGCCGTCTCCTCGGGCCGCCGTTCACAAGGCCATTGTGCGGCCGGCGGCCGGCGTCCGCAAGCGGCGGCGGGCCGCCGCGCGGGCCCGTGCTTTCCTTTTGACAGGCTTTCCGATAGGATCGAAAGAGATTTTGCATTCAAGCATGAGGGGACTACGATGCGCGTCAGCGATATTCTGAAAGTGAAGGGCAACACGCTGTTTACCGTGACGCCCGATAAGCCGCTGCGCGAAGCGGTCGATACGATGGCCGAACACGACATCGGTTCGCTCGTCGTGATGGAGTACGGCGATCTCGTCGGGATGCTGACGTTCCGCGAGATCATCCTGCGCCTGCGCGAAAATGGCGGCGCGATCGGCGACGTGCAGGTGCGCAAGGTGATGGACGAGCCGCTCACGTGCACGCCGGAAACGGACGTCAACGAAGTGCGCCGGATGATGCTCGAGCGTCACGCACGCTACATGCCGGTGCTCGACAAGAAGGTGCTGATGGGCGTCATTTCGTTCTACGACGTCGCGAAGACGGTCGTCGAGGCGCAGAGCTTCGAGAACCGGATGCTGAAGGCATACATCCGCGACTGGCCGGAATCGGAAGCCGAAGCGCACAAGCCGTGAATCGCGCCGCGCCCGGCACGTCGATGCATGGGCGCCGCCATCCGGCACGCGGCGGCGCAGGCATGGCCTGCGCCGCTTTTTTTTCAACAACGACACGAGGCCCGCGCAGCTTCGCCCAGACGATGCGCGCGTATTCCGCATGAGCGATCACACGCAAGCCACTTCGGGGCGGCGCGACGAACGGCGCGCCCACGCATCGCAGTTCGACCTGCTGCGCGAGCGCCGCTTCGCGCCGTTCTTCACGACCCAGTTCCTCGGCGCGCTGAACGACAACGTCTTCAAGATCGGCTTCACGTCGCTCGTCACGTATCACACCGCACGGTTTTCCGGCGTCGATGCGAAGACGGCCGCGTTCCTGATTTCCGCGATCTTCATTCTGCCGTTCGTGCTGTTCTCGGCCACCTCCGGCCAGATCGCCGACAAATACGACAAGGCGACTCTCACGCGCTTCGTGAAATCGTTCGAGATCGTGCTGATGTTGGTCGGCGCGGCCGGCTTCGTCACGCACAGCGCGACGCTGCTGTATCTGTGCACGTTCATGATGGGCATGCACTCGACGCTGTTCGGGCCCGTCAAGTATTCGTACCTGCCGCAGCATCTCGGCGAACATGAGCTGGTCGGCGGCAACGGGCTCGTCGAGATGGGCACGTTCATCGCGATCCTGATCGGCACGATCATCGGCGGCGCGGCGGCCGGCATCGAAGGCAGCGGCGAACGCGTGCTCGCGGTGAGCGTCGTCGTCATCGCGCTGGCGGGGCGGCTCGTCGCGCAGCGCGTGCCGCCCACGCCCGCGCCGCAGCCCGACCTCGTGATCAACTGGAACCCGGTCAGCGAGACCTGGCGCAACCTGAAGCTCGCGCGCCAGAACCGCACGGTGTTCCTGAGCCTGCTCGGCATCTCGTGGCTGTGGTTCGTCGGCGCGACGTTCCTCACGTCGTTCTTCAATTTCGCGAAGGACGTGCTGTCCGCCAGCCCCGACGTCGTCACGATCCTGCTCGCGACCTTCTCTGTCGGCATCGGCCTCGGCTCGCTGCTGTGCGAGCGGCTGTCGCAGCGGCGCGTCGAGATCGGCCTCGTGCCGCTCGGCTCGATCGGCATCAGCGTGTTCGCCATCGAGTTGTATTTCGCGAGCCACGCGCTGCCGTCGCCCGGCCATCTGCTGTCGGTCGGCGAATTCCTGGCCGGTGCGCGCCACTGGCGGATTCTCGCCGACCTGTTCCTGCTCGCGATGTTCGGCGGCTTCTACAGCGTGCCGCTGTACGCGCTGATCCAGAGCCGCAGCGCGCCGACCCACCGCGCGCGGATCATCGCCGCGAACAACATCCTCAACGCGCTGTTCATGATCCTGTCGGCCGTGATGGCGATGGGGTTGACCAAGGCCGGCGTCGACATCCCGGGGCTGTTCCTCGTCACCGCGCTGCTGAACGTGGTCGTCGCGACGTATATCTACCTGCTCGTGCCCGAGTTCCTGCTGCGCTTCGTCGCGTGGGTGCTCGTGCATACGTTCTACCGGATCCGCCTCGTGCACGCGGAGCGGATTCCGGCGGAAGGCGCGGCGGTGCTCGTGTGCAATCACGTGAGCTACGTCGATGCGCTCGTGCTGGCCGCCGCGAGCCCCCGGCCGATTCGTTTCGTGATGGATCACCGGATCTTCAAGACGCGTTTCGCGAGCTGGGTATTCCGGCACGCGAAGGCGATCCCGATCGCGCCGCGCCACGAGGATGCCGCGATGCTCGCGCGTGCGTACGACCTGTGCGAGGCAGCACTGAAGGACGGCGAACTCGTGTGCATCTTCCCCGAGGGCAAGCTGACGAAGACGGGCGACATCAACACGTTTCACCACGGCATCACCGAGATCCTGAGCCGCACGCCGGCGCCGGTGATCCCGATGGCGCTGCGCGGGCTGTGGGGCAGCTATTTTTCGCGGCATGCCGATGCGCGGATGCCGCGGCCGATCAAGCGCGGCGTGATGAGCCGGCTGACGCTGGCGGTCGGCGAGCCGATCCCGGCGTCGATGGCGACGCCCGAAGCGCTGCAGGCGGCAGTGACCGAGCTGCGCGGCGCGCGGAAGTAGGCGCGGCGGCCGGGTGCGGGTTGCCGGTAACCGGTTGCCGCGCGGCGACGAGCGCGGCGAGCCGCACGGCCTGCCCGGCCCCGGTGCGGCCGAGCGACCGCAGGCCACGCCGCGGCCACGGCCTGCCCGGGTGATCTGAACGGTTCACACGGCCCGCGGGCCCGGGACGGCTGGCATAATAGCGGTTTACCTCTTTTTCGACCGGCAAACGATCGACCTGCCCGCGGCCCCGGCAGCGCATCGGTTTGCCCATTTCTCTTTGGGCGGTTCCATCATGTCCGGCAATACCCTCGGCACGCTTTTCACTGTCACGACCTTCGGCGAATCGCACGGTCCCGCGATCGGCTGCGTGATCGACGGCTGCCCGCCGGGGATGGGGTTGACCGAAGCCGACATCCAGGTCGAACTCGATCGCCGCAAGCCGGGCACGTCGCGGCACGTGACGCAACGGCAGGAGGCCGACGAGGTCGAGATCCTGTCGGGCGTGTTCGAAGGCGTGACGACCGGCACGCCGATCGCGCTGCTGATCCGCAACACCGACCAGCGCAGCAAGGATTACGGCAACATCGTCGAGACGTTCCGTCCCGGCCACGCCGACTACACCTACTGGCAGAAATACGGCATCCGCGACTACCGCGGCGGCGGCCGCTCGTCCGCGCGCCTGACCGCGCCGATCGTCGGCGCCGGCGCGGTCGCGAAGAAGTGGCTGCGCGAGCGCTTCGGGGTCGAGGTGCGCGGCTACATGAGCGCCCTCGGCGAGATCGACGTGCCGTTCGTCGACTGGTCGCATGTGCACGAGAACCCGTTCTTCTCGCCGAACGCGGCGGTCGTGCCGGAGCTCGAGGCGTACATGGATGCGCTGCGCAAGGACGGCGATTCGATCGGCGCGCGCATCGATGTCGTCGCGTCGGGCGTGCCGGTCGGCTGGGGCGAACCGGTATTCGACCGGCTCGATGCCGATATCGCGAAGGCGATGATGAGCATCAACGCGGTGAAGGGCGTCGAGATCGGCGCGGGCTTCGACAGCGTCGCGCAGCGCGGCTCGGTGCACGGCGACGAACTGACGCCGGCCGGCTTCGTCGGCAACCACGCGGGCGGCGTGCTCGGCGGGATTTCGACGGGGCAGGACATCACCGTGTCGATCGCGATCAAGCCGACGTCGAGCATTCGCACGCCGCGCCGCTCGATCACGAAGTCCGGCGAAGAGGCGACGGTCGAAACCTTTGGCCGCCACGATCCGTGCGTCGGTATTCGTGCGACGCCGATTGCCGAATCGATGCTCGCGCTGGTGCTGATCGACCATGCGCTGCGCCATCGTGCGCAGTGCGGCGACGTCGAGACGTCGACGCCGAAGATCGCCGGCAGCGCGACCTGATACGAAGCAGGTTGGGGCGCGGCGCGTGTCGCCTCGTCCGGCAAACGATGAATGCAAGCGGGGCGCTGCGTGATGCAGCGCCCCGTTTCGTTTGCGGCGGTGTGCCGTGACCCACGCAAAACGCGCCGCTCGTGGCGGCGCGTCCCGGTCGTTACATGTTCGGGTAATTCGGCCCGCCGCCGCCTTCGGGCGTGACCCACACGATGTTCTGCGTCGGGTCCTTGATGTCGCAAGTCTTGCAGTGCACGCAGTTCTGCGCGTTGATCACGAGCCGAT
>NZ_JAIZRS010000030.1:0-76777 GCF_020419985.1 Burkholderia sp. AU32262 | reverse complement strand
TAAACCTGACTTACTTTAGTGTGAGACTCTTGATACTTTCGCTATCTGATCCGAGGATCAGCTCGCTTTCATCAAGCGCCCACACTTATCGGCTGTTAATTTTTAAAGAGCATTTCTGCGAGAAACTCCGTGTTTCCCAGCAGCGCTGCGTTTTCAGCAGCAGAGAAGCGAGATTATGAACCGTGTTTCGCAGCTCGTCAACAACTTTCTGAACGACTTCGTTGCGACTGCGGGGCCCATCTTCCTGCGCCGCCGCGGCTCGCTACCACCGAACCCCAACAGCACCGCTTCCCTCTCTCCCGCGCCGCGTTTCCGTTAGCGCGAAAGAGGCGTGATTCTAAGCACCTGCCCCCATCCGCGCAAGCCCTTTGTGAAGAAAGTTTGAAAAAGCCACCGTGCGCTGACGCGCACGGTGGCTTTGGGCTCGACGAACGATGTCGCGCTGCCGGCCCGCAGGCCGTCGGCCACCTTTCTCTCTATATATAGAGGCGCGTCACTTGCCGCCCACCGCAGCCTGCAGTTGATCGACCGGCACCGCGTCGGCCATCGCCGTGTAGCCCGCATCGCTCGGATGAATGCCGTCGCCGCTATCGTATCGGCGCTGCAGCACGCTCGGGCGCGCCGGATCGCGCAGCACCGCGTCGAAGTCCACCACGCCGTCGAACCCGCCGCCGCTCCGGATCCACCGGTTCACCTCGAGCCGGATCGCCTCGCGTCCGGCCGGCAACGCCGCCGGCGTCAACGTCGCGCCGAAGACCTTCACGCCCTGGCGGTGCGCCGCGTCGATCAGCCGGCGATAGCCGTCGATCAGCGACGCGGCCGTCACCTGCGTATGCGGGTGATCGCAATCGAGCCCCGCGCGCGGCGGCATCGCCGCGAAGTTGATGTCGTTGATCCCGATCAGCACGATCGCCGCCTTCACGCCCGAACGCGACAGCGCATCACGCTCGAACCGCGACGCCAGCGATGTGCCGTAGCACGCGGAATCGCTGAGCAGCCGGTTCCCGCTGATGCCGAGATTCACGACGCCGATCGATTCGGCACCGGACCCCGCCAGCCGGCGCGCGAGCGCGTCGGGCCAGCGACGGTTCCGGTTCACGCTGGAGCGCAACCCGTCGGTGATCGAATCGCCGATCGCGGCGACGCTGCCGCGTGCGGAGCCGGCTTCGACGGCGAGCTCCGTCACCCATGCATATTGGGTAAAGCGGGTGCGGAACGCGTCGGCGCCCGGATCGCCCACGTGATCGCCCGGGGCGGACACGTAGTTGAACTGGTTCGACACGCGATGCCAGACCGTCATCCGCTGGTTCGGCCCCATCTGGAGACTGATCGCATACGGCTGCGCAGCCGTCACGTCGATCGACACCGGATCGCTTTCGAGCGCCTGGCCCGGTGCGAGCGTCACCGACGCCTTGCCGCCGAACCGGACCGGCACCGCCGCGCGGCCGGCGAGCGCCGCCCCTTCGCCGGCGCGCGCAAGGCTCGCGGCCTCGACGACCAGCGGCGCGCGACCGTATGCGTTGCTCACGCGAATTCGCGCGGCCCGCCCGGACACGGTGGGGTAGACGATCTGCCGCACGGTTCGCCCGGCCACGTCGGGTGCGCGGTAGAGCGGCGGCGGTGCGGCGAGGTCGGGAATCGGCTGCAGCGCGGTCGCCCACGCCGCGACCCAACCGACCGATGCGGCCGGCGCGGCCGATGCTGCAAGCGGCAACACGAAAACGGCCGCGCCCAGCACGGCCGCGGCGAAACTGCTTCGAAATGACATCGGCAAAATCCTCATCGGAAAGCGGGCATTGTGCCGCAGAAGACGCGAGACCCACGCGTGGGGCCGCACTTGTGCCAGCTGATCGCGCCCCGACGTCCCTCGTTTACCCGAATCTCACCGCAAATCCACAACAAATTTATTAACCGACCGGTCGGTTGGTTTATACTTCGCACACATTCAACCGGACGAGAGCCTCCGCCATGTACACGCAATCCCTCGACATCCCCGGCAACGTCGCGCCGCTCGACGCCGCAGCCGAGTCGCCCGAGCAGGCCCGGTTCCATGCGGTGATGGCCGCGGACGGCAAGATCGAACCGCAGGACTGGATGCCCGACGCCTATCGCAAGACGCTGATCCGCCAGATCTCGCAGCATGCGCACTCGGAAGTCGTCGGCATGCTGCCGGAAGGCAACTGGATCTCGCGCGCGCCGAGCCTGAAGCGCAAGGCGATCCTGCTCGCGAAGGTGCAGGACGAAGCCGGCCATGGCCTCTATCTTTACAGCGCGGCCGAAACGCTCGGCGTATCGCGCGATTCGCTGGTCGACGCGCTGCACGCGGGCAAGGCCAAATACTCGAGCATCTTCAACTACCCGACGCCGACCTGGGCCGACGTCGGCGTGATCGGCTGGCTCGTCGACGGCGCCGCGATCATGAACCAGATCCCGCTGTGCCGCTGCACGTATGGCCCCTACGCGCGCGCGATGATCCGCGTGTGCAAGGAAGAGTCGTTCCATCAGCGCCAGGGTTTCGACGCGCTGCTGTCGATGATGAAGGGCACCGACGCGCAGCGTGCGATGGTCCAGCAGGCCGTCGACCGCTGGTGGTGGCCGGTGCTGATGATGTTCGGCCCGAGCGACGCGGATTCGGTCCACAGCAATCAGTCCGCGAAATGGGGTATCAAGCGGATCTCGAACGACGATCTGCGCCAGAAATTCGTCGACGCGACCGTCGATCAGGCGAAGGTGCTCGGCGTGACGCTGCCCGACCCCGACCTGAAATGGAACGAGGCGCGCGGTCACTACGACTACGGCGCGATCGACTGGGACGAATTCTGGCGCGTGGTCAACGGCGACGGCCCGTGCAACAAGGAACGCCTCGCCACTCGCGTGAAGGCGCACGAGGACGGCGCCTGGGTGCGCGAAGCCGCGCTCGCGCACGAAGCGAAGCGCCGCGCCCGCGCCGAACAGCACGCCGCCTGAGCGGCCCCCCTCGAATTCATGAATCAGGAGAAGGTAATGAACAAGGAATGGCCGATCTGGGAAGTGTTCGTGCGCAGCAAGCAGGGCCTCGACCACAAGCACTGCGGCAGCCTGCACGCCGCCGATGCGACGATGGCGCTGCGCATGGCGCGCGACGTCTACACGCGTCGCCAGGAAGGCGTGAGCATCTGGGTGGTGCCGTCGTCGGCGATCACGGCGTCGGATCCGAGCGAGAAGGCCGAACTGTTCGAGCCGGCGGGCGACAAGATCTACCGTCACCCGACGTTCTACACGCTGCCCGACGAAGTCAACCACATGTAACGCCCGCGCCATGACGATCACGCCCGAACACCTCTCCTACGTGCTGCGCCTCGCGGACAATGCGCTGATCCTCGGTCAGCGCAACGCCGAATGGTGCGGCCACGGCCCGATCCTCGAGGAAGACATCGCACTCACCAACATGAGCCTCGACCTGATCGGCCAGGCGCGCATGCTGTACACGCACGCGGCCGAGCTCGAGCGCCAGCTCACCGGCGCGACGAAGACCGAGGACGACTACGCGTACTTCCGCACCGAGCGCGAATTCGCGAACTTCACGCTCGCCGAGCTGCCGCACTATGGCCCGCTCTCCGGTACCGCGCACGCCGACAAGGACTACGCGGTGACGATCGTGCGCAACTTCCTGTACGCGGCGCTGATGCTGCACGTGTGGAGCGCGCTGGAAACGTCGACCGACACGCAACTCGCCGCGATCGCCGCGAAATCGGTGAAGGAAACCCGCTATCACGTGCAGCATGCGCGCGAATGGCTCGTGCGCCTCGGCGACGGCACCGACGAATCGCACCGCCGCGCGCAGGCCGCGCTCGATTACCTGATGCCGTACACGCGCGAATTCTTCGCCGCCGACGCGATCGACGACGCGATCGTCGCACCGGGCATCGGCCCGGCGGCGGCCGCGATCGAGGCCGCGTGGCGCGCGGACGTGGACGATGCGCTCGCCGAGGCCACGCTCACGCCGCCGACTCCGGTGAAGCATGTAACGACCGGCAAGCAGGGCGAGCACTCGGAACACATGGGCTACCTGCTCGCCGAAATGCAGAGCCTCGCGCGTCAGCATCCCGGCGCGAGCTGGTAAGCCCCACGCCACGGAGCCCGACGATGTCCGCCCAGACCGCCGCCCCCAACCACGGCGCTCCCGCCGCGCACCGCGACGATCCGCTGCTCGCCCGCGCGTGGGACGTGCTGGAAGCCGTGCCCGATCCGGAGATTCCGGTCGTGTCGATCCGCGAGCTCGGCATCCTGCGCGACGTCCGCCGCGCGGACGACGGCCGGCTCGAGGTCGTGATCACGCCGACCTACTCGGGCTGCCCGGCGATGTCGCAGATCGCCGAGGACATCGCCGCCGCGCTGCAGGCCGCCGATCTGCCGCCGCACCGGATCGAGACGGTGCTCGCCCCCGCGTGGACGACCGACTGGATCACGCAGGCCGCGCGCGACAAGCTGCGGGCCTACGGCATCGCGCCGCCGGTCGGCCAGTGCGGTAGCGCCGCGCCGCGGGAAAACGTCGTGCGCCTCGTGCCGCGGCCCGTCGCGGCGCCGACCTGCCCGCGCTGCGGCTCCGCGCGCACCGAACGTCTCGCGCAATTCGCGTCCACGGCCTGCAAGGCGCTGTATCGCTGCGTCGACTGCCGCGAACCCTTCGACTACTTCAAACCCTACTGAATATGGCGACCCCGCAATTTCACCCGCTGCGTATCCGCGACGTGCGGCCCGAGACCGCCGATGCCGTCACCGTCTCGTTCGACGTGCCGCCGGAACTGCGCGACGCGTACCGCTTCACGCAGGGCCAGTTCGTCACGCTGAAGACCCACATCGACGGCGAGGAGACGCGCCGCTCGTATTCGATCTGCGTCGGCACGACGGACTACGATCGCGACGGCGAATTGCGCATCGGCATCAAGCGCGTGCGCGGCGGCCGCTTCTCGAACTTCGCGTTCGACACGCTGAAGCCCGGCCACACGATCGACGTGATGACGCCGGACGGCCGCTTCTTCACGCACCTGAACGCCGACCACGGCAAGCAGTACGTCGCGTTTTCCGGCGGCTCGGGGATCACGCCGGTGCTCGCGATCGTGAAGACGACGCTCGAACTCGAGCCGCGCAGCACGTTCACGCTGATCTACGGGAACCGCAGCGTCGACGCGATCATGTTCGCGGAGGAGCTGGAGGACCTGAAGAACCGCTACATGAACCGCTTCGTCCTCTATCACGTGCTGTCGGACGACCTGCAGGACGTCGAGCTGTTCAACGGCGTGCTCGATCAGGCGAAATGCGCGGAATTCCTCGCCACGCTGACGCCGGCCGACGCGATCGACGAGGCGTTCATCTGCGGCCCGGCGCCGATGATGGACGCCGCCGAAGCGGCGCTGAAGGCGGCCGGCGTGCCGCAGGCGAAGGTGCACGTCGAGCGCTTCGGCACGCCGCTGCCGCAGGCCGGCGCTCCGGTCGTCGAGATCACCGCGCAGACACCGGCCGCCGACCTCGAAATCGTGCTCGACGGCAAGAAGCGCAAGCTGCGCTTGCCGTACGAAGGCGTGAGCCTGCTCGACGTGGGCCTGCGCGCGGGCCTCGCGCTGCCGTACGCATGCAAGGGCGGCGTGTGCTGCACGTGCCGCGCGAAGGTGGTCGAAGGCGAAGTGCGGATGGAGAAGAACTACACGCTGGAGGAGCATGAAGTGAAGGATGGTTTCGTGCTCACGTGCCAGTGCCACCCGATCAGCGACAAGGTCGTCGTGAGCTTCGACGAGCGTTGAGCGGCGTCGCGTCGCGGCGCCGGGCGGTTTCTCGTCGTCACACATCTCGCTTACACTAGGGTCTGTTTACATATGGAACGCGCATGCGTTGCCACGAGAACGGCCGCTCGCGAGGCGTGCGACGCCGCGAATACTGACGTATTCGCAAGGAGCACAACGCGGCGAGCGGCCGTTCTCGTGGCAACCCCAAATTAAAAAAATCATGTCAGGGGAATGCCCGAAATCGCCCGTATGGCGGCGTCGCTCGTCGCTTGTTTGGCGCGGCCAAACGGCGCTTCTCACTCCTTGCCCTACGAGCGATTTCGGGCATTCGCATGTGCGTTCCATATGTAAACAGACCCTAGGGGCCGCCGGCCGGCTGGACATCGCAACGTCCGCCCGGCCGGCGGTTTTCTTTTGTTGACGACAGGCCGATGAGTACCATTCATGTGATTCAGGGCGGCACCGCCGCCGCGTCGCTGCGCGAGGCCCTTGCGCTAGCCGGACGCGACGAGCGCGTCGTCGGTTTGCTCGACGATCTCGGCGTCGGGCCGCTGAAGGGCGCCGACGAGACGCCCGACACGCGCGCCGCGTTCTGGCAGCACGTGCTCGGCGACCAGATTCCCGACTGGAACGCGGAAATCGAGGCCGAATTCGCGCGCCTCGACCAGCTTGCGATGGATACCGGCCAGGTCGTCGTGTGGCACGCGCCGAGCGTCGGCGACAAGCTGCTGCTGCGGCGGGTCGCCTATCACCTGCGCAACGTGCCGCAGCGCCTGAACGAGGTGCGGCTGTCGGCCGCCGACCTCGACGCCGCGCAGCGCGCAGCGCTGTCGCGCACCGACCAGGCGTGCGCGACCGGAATGTTCTCGCCCGCGGAACTGGCGCGCAAGCGGCCGGCGGCCGCGCCGGTCTCGGTCCTGCGCATCGGCCGCCTCGCGCTCGAATGGCAGGAGGCGAAGCACCTGAACGCCGAACTGCGTTATTGGGTCAGCAACACGATCAAGAGCGGCCACTACGCCGATCTCGACGCGCTGATCGTCGCGCGCGCGGAAGCCGACTGGCAGCCCGCGCAGCGCCTCGTCGGCAGCATCATGGCCGCGGCCGACCGCGGCGGGCTGTTCGTCAGCGACTCGATCGCCTGGTGGCGCTGCCGCGAGCTCGCGGCAGCCGGCCGGCTCGAACTGCAGGACGATGCGCCCGCAGCCCTCTCTTCCACGCGCGTGCGCGCAGCCGCCGCGGCCGCGCACCGCTAATCTTCCATATTCGACCATGGCCCGAACCCGAGCGCCCGACCACGAATCCCAGCGCGAGCAGATCCTCGACCTGGCCGCCGAGAAATTCGCGCAGACGAGCTACCCGAGCACGTCGATGTCCGATCTCGCGACCGCGAGCGGTACGTCGAAGGCGCGGCTCTATCACTATTACGAGAGCAAGGAAGCGATCCTGTTCGACCTGCTCGACCGCTACACGAAGCGGCTGATGCTGATCATCGCCGAGGTCGAGGGCGCGAGCCAGCGGCGCGGCCTCAGCGAGCGCGACGCGTTCGCCGAACTCGTGCGCGCGTTCCTCGCCGAGTACGAGACGTCGCACAGTCGCCATGTCGCGCTGCTCAACGACGTGAAGTATCTGGAGGACGCGCAGCGCGAAATCGTGCTCGACCGCCAGCGCGACATCGTCGCGGCGTTCACGCGACAGCTCGCGCGCGCCTACCCGGACCGGATCTCAAAGGAAAACCAGACCCCGGTGACGATGATGGTGTTCGGGATGATCAACTGGACCTTCACGTGGCTGAAGCCCGGCGGCCGCCTCGGCTACCGCGACTTCGCCGAACAGGTGATCGACCTGATCGAGCGCGGGCTATCGACGGCGGCCTGATTGTCGCGCAGCAGCATGCGTTGCGCGACGGGCACAGTGGCACCACCCGTCGCGTATTTCATATGATGAATTTTAAATCCCTTCAAAATCAGCAAGTTACGGAATGAACTAAGCGGATTTAGAATTCCCCCTCAGGACAAAGAACGTCAAATACGGGTTTTCCCCAACCTCGCTCGGGTAAAATGCTGTTGCATTGCACAACCCGCTTGTGCACCCACACTGAGGAACCCACGATGAACACGCAATTCAACGGTCGTGCCGATGCTGTCGGCAAGGTCGGTACTGCGCCGGTTCTCGTCAGGGAACTGGCTTCCAAAGACCGTGAGCAAATGCTCACCCACTTTCTCTCGCTCGACGAAGAGGACCGCCTGCTGCGCTTCGGCCAGATGGTGCCCGACCACGTGATCGAGAACTATGTCCGTACGATCGATTTCGGTCGCGACACCGTGTTCGGCGTGTTCGACCACGACCTCGAACTGATCGGCGTCGGCCACCTGGCCTACTTGCCGGCAGAGGGCGACACGCGCACGGCCGAATTCGGCGTGTCGGTGCTCGAAAGCGCGCGCGGCCGCGGCGTCGGCTCGAAGCTGTTCGAGCGCGCGGCGATCCGCAGCCGCAACACGCACGTGACGATGCTGTACATGCATTGCCTGTCGCGTAACGCGACGATGATGCACATCGCGAAGAAATCCGGGATGCGGATCGAGTACGCGTACGGCGAAGCCGATGCGTACCTGTCGCTGCCGCCGGCCGACCACTCGACGATCATCGCCGAGATGCTGCAGGAACAGGCCGCGGTGTTCGACTACGCGATGAAGCGCCAGGCGCGCCGCACGACGAAGTTCATCGAATCGCTGATGCCGGCCTGACGCCGGGCCCGACTCGCCAACCTCAAGCCCCAACGCGCTGCCGTTGCAGCCCGCGAAAAAGGGCTCGCCCCTTTCGCGCTTCGCGTGTCCGGCGGCTGCCGACGTCATTGTCACCCCATCGCCTCACCGATACGGCCGCCCTTGCAGCCGACATCACGGCATGTTTCCCGCGCTCCGGCGCAGCGCGTCCGCTGGCAGTGCGGTTCAAGCTCCTCTGTCGCCGGACAGTGCTCGCGCAGAAGAACATCTACTTTCGTATCCGTCCCATTGATCTTTGAGCGCCCGCCGATAGATGATCGGTCGCTTATTTCATTCGGCGAAAGGTCGAAGTGACAGGCTGTCTACCCGTGGTTTCTCCATACTCGGGCCACGCCTTCATCCATCGAACCTATTTTCCCGATTCGTCTATTTCATGTTGCGAAGGGTATGACGGGACAACGCATCAATTACGGGCAGCCTACCGGAATGTATCTGTTGATCGAACAACTGCATGCGAAGTCCGGACTGCCATCGTTGGCTAACACGGTTGGTGCATCCAATCTGCAAATCTATCGGACCGTTGCCCAACTGTATGAAACTGCCGATATCTACATCGACAATCAACGGGTCGTGTCTGGCGAGATGACCATGTGGCAAATGCTAAAGGGAGCATTCGGCATCGATGTCGTCCGCGCCCCAATGGTAAAACCACGCTGGTGCTTGAATATGCGGGCTTCGTCAGCAACATCACACCATTGCCCAAAATCGGCAACCTCTTGCCCGAACTCATTACCAAGGAATATACGCTGAAGCTTCGTTCTCCCTATATCTTCGGTACTGATCCCCTACCAGACATCCAACTCTACAGGCATGCCAAATCCGTATTTATGCAGCGCAATGGTGGCCAGTCTCCAGCCACGGCAATGGCGAAATACAATCGCCGAACCAGGGAGCTGATCCGACTTAATACAATCAGCGAAATCGACACCGTCCTGCGCGGTCTGCGCACGGCACTTCCGTCGTTGAATTTCTGAACTTCCGTCTATCACGACATGCGCCTCACCATCGCCAAACCGATATCGCTGGCCTTCTTTACAGTGCTAGGCGGTCTGCTGGGCTTCACCCTCCACAACAGGTTCATAGAGAGCCTCGCTAGCACGCATGCCGTATGGTTCGTCGCCGGCCCGCCATCACAGATGTTCGTCGATCAACTTCGGACCACTATCGCCTTTGGTACTCTTGGGGCGGCCGTGAGCATCGGAATTTCGTTCTTCCGTACACACATCGCATCGGCCAAGGTTTGCACCGTGGCGACGTTGCTGGTTATCGCTGTCGCGGTAGCAGGTACATGGGGCGCGCAGGCGATTATTCTCGCCCGACTCGCCGCGACGACGGCGGCCACAGCGCAGTTGAACATCCCTTTATTACTCCCCTTACCCCACATTCCCGCTTTCTGGATCGCGGGAACAGCAACCGTCTGTGTTGTCATCGACGTCGGTATCACCATGCTGTTCCTGCGCCGCCGCCATGGTTGGAGATGACAATGAAGACCGCGCTGCATGCATGGCTGAACGGCTATCGGCGCATGCTGTCGTTTCGGGGCCGAGAGCGACGCCGGGATTTCCTCTGCTTCCTGCTCGGCCATTACCCGCTCTTTTATCTTCTGATCACGCTGATCAAATGGTCCCACACTCGGCTTTCCGCCGACGCAACGCTCACGTCGTTCCTGCTGTTCTGCGCCGGGCTCGCGTCGCTATGCGCGACCCTGGCCTACAACGTCAGGCGCCTGCACGACAGCAATCGCTCCGGCCTGCTGTGCATCGGCTACTTCCTGTTCGCAGCCCCCATTGTGATCCTCGTGTCGCTGTGGCTCGCGCCCCGCAACGCCGGTAATCAATACGGCCCCGATCCGCGCCGCACGCGCACGTAGCTCCCGCACCGGCGGTACGGCAAGCCGGCGCGTCGCATCTACATCACACGTCGCCGTCAGCGAATCGGCAACGCCGTCGTTTCCTTGAAGCAATCGAGCGAGAAGCTCGTTTTCACGTCGATCACCGACGGGTGATGCAGCAGATGCTCCTGCACGAAGCGGGAGAAATGCGCCATGTCCTCGACCTGCACGCGCAGCAGGTAATCCATGTCACCCGTCATCGCGTGGCACGCGACCACTTCCGGCCAGGTCTGCACGGCCGCGCGGAACAGTTCCGCGTGGGTCGCGCCCGCGCGCGCCGACGTCTCGTCGGCCCGGACCGGCGCGAGGCCGCCGCGCTTCTCGAGCCGCACGCTCACGTACGCGAGCAGGTCGAGCCCGAGCTTCTGCGGATTCAGCAGCGCGACATAGCCGGTGATCACGCCGATTTCCTCGAGCCGCCGGATTCGCCGCAGGCAGGGGCTCGGCGACAGATTCACGCGCTCGGCGATCTCCTGGTTCGACAGGCGCCCGTTCTCCTGAAGAATCGCGAGAATCCGCCGGTCGATGGCATCCAATTCAGCCTGCGCCATCTTCTGCCCTCCATCGATGATTTTGAGACTGGAAATTGCGCCATCGTAGGCGCGGGCGATTAAGTTCGCAAGTTTCCGCTCGCGGCCGCCCGCTACACTCTGTCGCATGTATCGACTTGCCGCGCATGCTCGTGACGGGCACGGCCGTCGACATCGAACCAGGCCGGACATGCGCACGCCGCGCCGGCCGATCGCCCCGCACAGGAGACAGGACATGCAGATCCCCACCTGGGACAACCCCGTCGGCACCGACGGCTTCGAATTCATCGAATACACGGCGCCGGACCCGAAAGCGCTCGGACAACTGTTCGAGCGGATGGGTTTCACCGCGATCGCGCGCCACCGCCACAAGGACGTGACGGTGTACCGCCAGGGCGACATCAACTTCATCATCAACGCGGAACCCGATTCGTTCGCGCAACGCTTCGCGCGGCTGCACGGCCCGTCGATCTGCGCGATCGCGTTCCGCGTGCAGGACGCCGCCAAGGCATACCAGCGCGCGCTCGAACTCGGCGCGTGGGGCTTCGACAACAAGACGGGCCCGATGGAGCTGAACATCCCGGCGATCAAGGGCATCGGCGATTCGCTGATCTACTTCGTCGACCGCTGGCGCGGCAAGAACGGCGCGCAACCGGGCGCGATCGGCGACATCAGCATCTACGAGGTCGACTTCGAGCCGATTCCCGGCGCGAACCCGAACCCGGTCGGCCACGGCCTCACCTACATCGATCACCTGACGCACAACGTGCATCGCGGCCGCATGCAGGAATGGGCCGAGTTCTACGAGCGCCTGTTCAACTTCCGCGAAGTCCGCTACTTCGACATCGAAGGCAAGGTGACGGGCGTGAAGTCGAAGGCGATGACGTCGCCGTGCGGCAAGATCCGCATCCCGATCAACGAGGAAGGCTCGGATACGGCCGGCCAGATCCAGGAATACCTCGACGCGTATCACGGCGAAGGCATCCAGCACATCGCGCTCGGCGCGAGCGACATCTACCAGGCGGTCGACGGGTTGCGCAGCAAGGAAGTGAAGCTGCTCGACACGATCGACACGTATTACGAGCTGGTCGACCGCCGCGTGCCGAACCACGGCGAATCGCTGGAAGAACTGAAGAAGCGCAAGATCCTGATCGACGGCGCGCGCGACGACCTGCTGCTGCAGATCTTCACCGAGAACCAGATCGGGCCGATCTTCTTCGAGATCATCCAGCGCAAGGGCAACCAGGGCTTCGGCGAAGGCAACTTCAAGGCGCTGTTCGAATCGATCGAACTCGACCAGATCCGCCGCGGCGTCGTGCAGGACAAGGCCTGACGCATCCGCCGGGCGGCGGCGGCGCCGCGCTACCGGGCCAGCCGCGCGCTCCGGCGACACAAAGAAAAAGGGCGGGAACCCGAGGATTCCCGCCCTTTTTGCATGCCGGCGCGGCCCGGAGGCCGCGCGATCGCATCAACGCACGCTCGCCTTCGACTCGGCGGCACGCGCGGCCGACGGCTGTGCCACGGCGTCCTGGGCCGGCACGATCTGAAGCATCTGCGCGCCGGCTGCCGCCAGCGCGCTCGCGCCTTGCGCACGCACCGGGCCGGTCATCGCGAAAAACGCGGCGGACACGATCAGGAAACTCTGGATATGACGTGTGTTCATTGCACCTCCTGTAAAACTGCCGGCGCCTCCCCGAGCGCGTCGGAACGCACCCACGCGGCCGGGCACCTCCGGCAGGCCGACAAGATTAACGGCATTTGCCCGCAGATCAATGCCGCTTTACATGCTTTTACATGATGTAACGCATGATCTTGCCCTGTTTCGCGACGTGCGGACGCCCGTGCCCCGCGTCGCGACCGATGGGCGGCGGGTTTGCCCCAGTGCTACCATCCCTTAAAACCGGCGAACATGCCGGCCACTGCAGACGCGTCCAAAAGATGCCGACGCAACCGAAGTTTTGGTGATCCCAGACCGGGTGGAGGAGACAGTTAATGAATGCCCCGCTAGACGCAGACCAACGCGCGTCGCTAGAAGCCGCGCTGAAGTCCGTCACGCTTGACGACAAATACACGCTGGAACGCGGCCGCGCGTACATGAGCGGCATCCAGGCCCTCGTGCGCCTGCCGATGCTCCAGCAGGAACGCGACCGCGCCGCCGGTCTCAATACGGCCGGCTTCATCTCCGGCTACCGCGGCTCGCCTCTCGGCGGCCTCGATCTGTCGCTATGGAAAGCCAAGCAGCACCTGGCCGCCCACCAGATCGTCTTCCAGCCCGGCCTCAACGAAGATCTCGCCGCCACGGCCGTGTGGGGTTCGCAGCAGGTGAACCTGTACCCCGGCGCGAAATACGACGGCGTGTTCGGCATGTGGTACGGCAAGGGCCCGGGCGTCGATCGCACCGGCGACGTCTTCAAGCACGCGAACTCGGCCGGCTCGTCGCAGCACGGCGGCGTGCTCGTG
The DNA here is from genome assembly GCF_020419985.1 of Burkholderia sp. AU32262. NCBI lineage: Bacteria > Pseudomonadati > Pseudomonadota > Betaproteobacteria > Burkholderiales > Burkholderiaceae > Burkholderia > Burkholderia sp. AU32262. The sequence continues at coordinate 63,351 of NZ_JAIZRS010000030.1, read as the reverse complement.
CTCGCCGGCGACGACCACGCGGCGAAATCGTCGACGCTCGCGCACCAGTCCGAGCACATCTTCAAGGCCTGCGGGCTGCCGGTGCTGTTCCCGTCCAACGTGCAGGAATATCTCGATTTCGGCCTGCACGGCTGGGCGATGAGCCGCTACTCGGGCCTGTGGGTCGCGCTCAAGTGCGTGACGGACGTCGTCGAATCGTCGGCGTCGGTCGACATCGACCCGCATCGCACCGAGATCGTGCTGCCGACCGATTTCATCCTGCCGGAAGGCGGGCTGAACATCCGCTGGCCCGATCCGCCGCTCGTGCAGGAAGCGCGGCTGCTCGACTACAAGTGGTACGCGGCGCTCGCCTACGTGCGTGCGAACAAGCTCGACCGCATCGAGATCGATTCGCCGAGCGCGCGCTTCGGGATCATGACCGGCGGCAAGGCATACCTCGACGTGCGCCAGGCGCTGATCGACCTCGGCCTCGACGACGAAACCTGCGCGCGGATCGGCATCCGGCTCTACAAGGTCGGCTGCGTGTGGCCGCTCGAAGCGCAAGGCGCGCAGGCGTTCGCGCGCGGCCTCGACGAAATCCTGGTGGTCGAGGAAAAGCGCCAGATCCTCGAATACGCGATCAAGGAAGAGTTGTACAACTGGCCCGACGCGCAACGCCCGCGCGTGTTCGGCAAGTTCGACGAAAAGGACGGCGCCGGCGGCGAATGGTCGGTGCCGATGGGCAACTGGTTGCTGCCCGCGCACTACGAGCTGTCGCCCGCGATCATCGCGAAGGCGATCGCGACGCGGCTCGATAAATTCGAATTGCCGTCCGACGTGCGCGCGCGCATCGCGGCGCGGCTCGCGGTGATCAACGCGAAGGAAATGGCGCTCGCGAAGCCGCACGTGCAGACCGAGCGCAAGCCGTGGTTCTGCTCGGGCTGCCCGCACAATACGTCGACGAACGTGCCGGAAGGCTCGCGCGCGATCGCCGGGATCGGCTGCCACTACATGACCGTGTGGATGGACCGCAGCACGAGCACCTTCAGCCAGATGGGCGGCGAAGGCGTGCCGTGGATCGGCCAGGCGCCGTTCACCGACGAAAAGCACGTGTTCGCGAACCTCGGCGACGGCACCTATTTCCATTCGGGGCTGCTCGCGGTGCGCGCGGCGATCTCGTCGAAGGCGAACATCACCTACAAGATCCTCTACAACGACGCGGTGGCGATGACGGGCGGCCAGCCGGTCGACGGCGTGCTGACGGTGCCGCAGATCACGCACCAGCTCGCGTCCGAAGGCGCGAAGAAAATCGTGATCGTCACCGACGAGCCGGAGAAATACGACAGCCAGAAGGCGCTGCTCGCGCCGGGCGTGACGATCCATCACCGCGACCAGCTCGACGACGTGCAGCGCGAGCTGCGCGAGATCGAAGGCACGACGATCCTGATCTACGACCAGACCTGCGCGACCGAGAAGCGCCGCCGCCGCAAACGCGGCACGTATCCGGACCCGGCCAAGCGCGTCGTGATCAACGACGCGGTGTGCGAAGGCTGCGGCGACTGCTCGGTGCAGTCGAACTGCCTGTCGGTCGAGCCGCTGGAGACCGAATTCGGCACGAAGCGCCAGATCAACCAGTCGAGCTGCAACAAGGACTTCTCGTGCGTGAAGGGCTTCTGCCCGAGCTTCGTCACGGTCGAGGGCGGCCAGTTGAAGAAGCCGAAAGCCGTGTCGGTCGACGGCAGCGCGCTGCCGCCGATTCCGGAACCGACGCTGCCGGATATCGACCGCGCGTACGGCGTGCTCGTCACCGGCGTGGGCGGCACGGGCGTCGTCACGATCGGCGCACTGCTCGGGATGGCCGCGCACCTGGAGAACAAGGGCGTGACCGTGCTCGACGTCACGGGCCTCGCGCAGAAAGGCGGCGCCGTGATGAGCCACGTGCAGATCTCGCACGCGCCGACCGACATCCATGCGACGCGGATCGCGATGGGCGAAGCCGATCTCGTGATCGGCTGCGACGCGATCGTCACGGCCGGCGACGAGTGCACGTCGCGGATGCGGCACGACGCGACGCGCGTGGTGGTCAATAGCGCGCAGACGCCGACCGCCGAGTTCATCAAGAACCCGAACTGGGCGTTCCCCGGCCTGTCCGCCGAGAACGACATCCGCGCGGCCGCCGGTGAAGCGGTCGATTTCATCGACGCGAACCGCTTCGCGGTCGCGCTGCTCGGCGACGCGATCTACACGAACCCGTTCGTGCTCGGCTACGCATGGCAGAAGGGCTGGCTGCCGCTGACGCTCGCGTCGCTCGAACGCGCGATCGAGCTGAACGCGGTGTCGGTCGACAAGAACCGCGCGGCGTTCGACTGGGGCCGCCGCGCCGCGTACGACCTGGCCAGCGTGAAGCAGGCCGCGGCCGGCGACGCCCGGCCCGCGCAAGGCGCCACGGTGATCTCGCTGCACACGAGGAAGGCGGTCGACGCGCTGATCGCGAAGCGCGTCGAATTCCTGACCGCGTACCAGAACGCCGCGTACGCGTCGCGTTATGCGGCGTTCGTCGACAAGGTGCGCGCCGCCGAGCGGGCACTGGCGGACGGCGACACGGTGCAGGAGCCGCTGACCGAAGCGGTCGCGCGCAACCTGTTCAAGCTGATGGCGTACAAGGACGAATACGAGGTCGCACGGCTGCAGTCCGATCCCGCGTTCCTCGCGCGCCTGACCGCACAGTTCGAAGGCGACTGGAAGCTGAAATTCCACCTCGCGCCGCCGCTGTTCGCGAAGACGGACGCCCACGGCCATCTCGTGAAGAAGGCGTACGGCCCGTGGATGATGTCGGCCTTCCGGCTGCTCGCGAAGGCGAAGTTCCTGCGCGGCACGGCGCTCGACCCGTTCGGCCGCACCGCGGAGCGCCGCACCGAGCGCGCGCTGATCGGCGAGTACGAAGCGCTGATCGACGAGGTGCTGGCCAAGCTGAACGCGGCCAACCGGCCGCTCGCGCTCGAGCTCGCGGCGCTGCCGGACGGCATTCGCGGCTACGGCCACGTGAAGGAGAACAACCTGCGCGCGGTACGCCAGAAGTGGGACACGCTGCTCGCGAAGTGGCGGTCGCCGGCAGGCGGCCAGTCGCACCAGCAGGTCGCGTAACGAACGGCGCGCGCCGCGGGCGGGCGCGTTCCGGACGGTCTTCCTGACGTCCTGCCGCCCCCCCCCCGCCCTCACCCGTTACGGTTCACACGAAAAAAAAGCCACGGAACGCAGGTTCCGTGGCTTTTTCATTGCGCCGCGCGTGACGCGCGGCACCGCGGGCGTGGACTTACTTCGTGTTCACGTTCGCGGCGGCAACGGCCGTCATGTTGATGATCCGGCGCACGGTCGCGGCCGGCGTCAGGATGTGGACGGGCTTGGCCGCGCCGAGCAGGAACGGGCCGACCGTCACGCCTTCGCCGCCGACCATCTTCAGCAGGTTGTACGCGATGTTCGCCGCTTCGACGTTCGGCATGATCAGCAGGTTCGCCTCGCCCGACAGCGTCGTGCCCGGGAACGCCTGCTTGCGGATCAGTTCCGACAATGCCGCGTCGCCGTGCATTTCGCCGTCGACCTCGAGGTTCGGCGCACGTTCGACGATCAGCTTGCGGGCCTCGGCCATCCGGCGCGACGACGCCGACGGCGCGCTGCCGAAGTTCGAGTTCGACAGCAGCGCGGCCTTCGGCGTGATGCCGAAGCGCTCGATCTCGGCCGCGGCCTGGATCGTCATGTCGGCGAGCTGGTCGGCGCTCGGCAGCTCGTTCACGTACGTGTCGCACACGAACAGGTTGCGGCCCGGCAGCATCAGCAGGTTCATCGCGGCGAAGTGCTCGGCGCCCTTCGCGCGGCCCAGCACCTGCTCGATGAACTTCAGGTGGCTGTGGAACGTGTCGATCATCCCGCAGATCATCCCGTCCGCGTCGCCCAGATGCACGAGCATCGCGCCGATCAGCGTGTTGAACTTGCGCATCGCGGCCTTCGCGACTTCCGGCGTCACGCCGTCGCGCGCGCCGATCTCCTGATACGCCTGCCAGTAGCGGTGGTAGCGCGCATCGTCTTCCGGATCGACGATTTCGAAATCGGTGCCGGCCTTCAGCTTCGAGCCGATCTTCGCGAGGCGCATGTCGACGACCGACGGGCGGCCGATGATGATCGGCTTCGCGATCTTTTCCAGCAGCACGAACTGCGCGGCGCGCAGCACGCGCTCGTCCTCGCCCTCGGCGAACACGATGCGGGCCTCCTTCTGCTTCGCGGTCGCGAACACCGGACGCATCACCATGCCGGTGCGGTAGACGGTCGCGCCGAGCTGCTCGCGATAGGCGTCCATGTCCTGGATCGGGCGCGTGGCGACGCCCGAATCCATCGCGGCCTGAGCGACGGCCGGCGCGATCTTGATGATCAGGCGCGGATCGAACGGCTTCGGAATCAGGTAGTCCGGCCCGAATTCGAGCGAATGGCCTTCGTACGCCTTCGCGACTTCCTCGCTCTGGTCGGTTTCCTGGGCCAGCTCGGCGATCGCGCGCACGCACGCGAGCTTCATTTCTTCCGTGATCGTCGTCGCGCCGACGTCGAGCGCGCCGCGGAAGATGAACGGGAAGCACAGCACGTTGTTGACCTGGTTCGGGTAGTCCGAACGGCCGGTCGCGACGATCGCGTCCGGGCGCACGGCCTTCGCGTCTTCCGGGCGGATTTCCGGTTCCGGGTTCGCGAGCGCCAGGATCAGCGGCTTGTCGCCCATCGTCTTGACCATGTCCTGCTTCAGCACGCCCGCGCTCGAGCAGCCGAGGAACACGTCCGCGCCGACGATCGCGTCGGCGAGCGAGCGCGCGTCGGTGTTCGCCGCATAGCGCTGCTTCGACGGATCGAGGTTGCCGCGCCCTTCGTAGATCACGCCCTTCGAATCGGCGACGAGGATGTTCGACTTCGTGAGGCCGAGGTTCACCAGCAGGTCCAGACACGCGATCGCGGCCGCGCCCGCGCCCGAACACACGAGCTTCACGTCGGCGAGTTTCTTGCCGACGACCTTCAGGCCGTTCAGGATCGCGGCCGACGCGATGATCGCGGTGCCGTGCTGATCGTCGTGGAAGACGGGGATCTTCATGCGCTCGCGCAGCTTCTGCTCGATGTAGAAGCATTCCGGCGCCTTGATGTCCTCGAGGTTGATGCCGCCGAGCGTCGGCTCGAGCATCGCGATCGCCTCGACGAGCTTGTCGGGGTCGGACTCCGACAGTTCGATGTCGAACACGTCGATGCCCGCGAATTTCTTGAAGAGGCAGCCCTTGCCTTCCATCACCGGCTTCGCGGCGAGCGGGCCGATGTTGCCCAGACCGAGCACGGCCGTGCCGTTGGTGATGACGCCGACGAGGTTGCCGCGCGACGTGTACTTCTGCGCGTCGAGCGGATCGGCGTGGATCGCCTCGCACGCGGCGGCGACGCCCGGCGAATACGCGAGCGACAGATCGAGCTGGTTCGACAGCGGCTTGGTCGGGGTGACCGAAATCTTGCCGGGTTTCGGGTTCAGGTGATAAGCGAGAGCGGCCTGCTTCAGTTGTTCGTCCATGATTGACCTGCGAGAGACATGCGAAATATTGACGACTCAGTACACAGCACCTTCGGCCGCGTCTGCTTGAATCGAGGGGATGGTCGACTGCGAGACGGCCCGCGACGCGCCGGATCGGCACGCCATCGAACCTTGGCGGATGGCAAGAGGAAAGTACAAAGTACTGAACGATTTCTTAGGGTCGCCTAGTGTACACCCCCTAAATGACCTCCGTTGGTGCACCGCCGCATCCCCGGCATCCGCATCGGACTGGTCGCACCCCATTTGTTTCGCCTGTGGTGAGCCGCGCGCCGAACCGCGCGAATTCCGCCGAAAACCGGCCTGGATCGGGTAAAATAGCCGGCTACGCGCGCAGCGATGCGATTGGCCTGCCGATCGCGCCCCGGCCCTCCGGGCAGGTTCCCCTTGCTGCGCCACCGGGCCCGCGCCCGCTCCTCGCTCATCACCCAAGGAATGCCCATGACAGGCTACGATCGTCAGTCGATCTCGGATACGACCGCCAAAATCCTGCTCGAAGTGCAGGCGGTGCACTTCAATGCCGAAAAACCGTTCATCTTCACGTCCGGCTGGGCAAGCCCCGTCTATATCGACTGCCGCAAGCTGATCTCGTATCCGCGCGTGCGCCGTGCGCTGATGGAAATGGCGGAAACGACGATCACGCGCGACATCGGCTTCGAGCAGATCGACGCGGTGGCGGGCGGCGAGACGGCCGGCATCCCGTTCGCGGCATGGATCGCGGACCGGATGATGGTGCCGATGCAGTACGTGCGCAAAAAGCCGAAGGGTTTCGGCCGCAATGCGCAGATCGAAGGCCATCTCGAGGAAGGCTCGCGCGTGCTGCTGGTGGAAGACCTGACGACCGACAGCCGCAGCAAGATCAACTTCGTCAACGCGCTGCGCACCGCGGGCGCGACGGTGAACCACTGCTTCGTGCTGTTCCACTACGACATCTTCAAGGAAAGCGTGTCGGTCCTGAAGGACATCGACGTCGACCTGCACGCGCTCGCCACGTGGTGGGACGTGCTGCGCGTCGCGAAGGCCTCGGGCTACTTCGAGACGAAGACGCTCGACGAAGTCGAGAAATTCCTGCACGCACCGGCCGAATGGTCGGCCGCGCACGGCGGCGCGACGGCCGCGAAGGAATGACGCCACGCCGGCATGCATGCCGGCGCACTGGCTGAACAAGCCGCCTGCTTCACCGCAGGCGGCTTTTTTTCGTCCGTTGCCATGCACCCTGACCGAGCGCAATCGCGGGCGGCGGTGGGCATCGCTCATCGAACCCTAATGCTAGACTTGATCCATCGCCGCCCTCAGCTGCGCGGGCAACACACAACGCCAACAATGCCGGGCGTCTCGGTCCGGCCCACGTGACGGGAGAAGCGCCATATGCGTATGGATCGCCGGATCACTCCGCCTGCGCCATCGGGTCGCCCGTCTCCGTTCCTCCTCCCCGCCCTCCTCTACGCCGCCGTTTTCGCGGCAGTGCCCGCGCATGCGGAAGGCCCGTTCACCGTGACGAGCGACGACCTGACGCCCGGCGCCCGCGTGCGGGCCGCGAACGTGTTCGACCGCGGCGACTGCAAGGGCGCGAACCGCTCGCCGCAACTCGCGTGGCACAACCCGCCGCCCGGCACGCGCGGCTACGCGGTCACGATCTTCGATCCCGACGCGCCCGGGCACGGCTGGTGGCACTGGGCCGTGGCCGGCATTCCGGCGACCGTCACGAGCCTGCCGGCCGACGCGAGCGCATCCGGCTTCCTGCGCCGCATCGGCGCGAGCGAGGCGCGCAACGACTACGGGATCGACGGTTACGGCGGTCCGTGCCCGCCGCCCGGCAAGCCGCATCGCTACGTGATCACCGTCTACGCGCTGAAAGGCACCGACCTGCGCGTGTCGCAGGGCCGCCCCGCGCCGATGTTCGAGCACGAGATCGGCACGCTCGCGATCGGCACCGCGCGACTCACGGTCACGTACGGGCAGTAGCCGCGCCGTGCCTCGCCCGGCGGCGGCGCCGCGATTGCCGGCCGCCGCGAATTTCAGTGCGCCGCGCGCGCACGTTGTCTCGTCATTTCGGCTTGCTAGACTCGTCGTCACCGGTCGCGGCATGCCCTGCCGCGCGACCGTCGCGCCGCCTGCCGGCGACGCGTGACGCGGCGAGCCGCGGCGGCCCGCCGTTCCCGTCCCTTTCCGGAGAACGCTTCATGTCGAACATCGTCATCGTCTATCACAGCGGCTACGGTCACACGCAGAAACTGGCCGAGGCCGTGCACGCGGGCGCGCAGGACGCCGGCGCGAACGTGCGCCTGATCGCCGTCGGCGACCTCGACGACGCGGGCTGGGCCGCGCTCGACGCGGCCGACGCGATCGTCTTCGGTGCGCCGACCTACATGGGCGGCCCGTCGGCGCAGTTCAAGCAATTCGCCGATGCCACGTCGAAAGCGTGGTTCACGCAGAAGTGGAAGGACAAGATCGCCGCGGGCTTCACGAACTCGGCGACGATGAACGGCGACAAGTTCTCGACGATTCAATATTTCGTCACGCTGGCGATGCAGCATGGGATGGTGTGGGTCGGCACGAGCCTGATGCCGGCGAACTCGAAGGCGGCCACGCGCAACGACATCAACTATCTCGGCGGCTCCACGGGCCTGCTCGCGCAATCGCCGGCCGATGCGACGCCCGACGAGGGCCCGCTGCCGGGCGACCTCGAAACCGGCAAGGCATTCGGCCGGCGCGTCGCCGAAGCGACCGCCCGCTGGGACGCCGGCGCCCGCTGAGCACGCCCTCACCCGGCCGCGCGCGTATCGGCGCGGGCGTCAAAGGGACACGAAGACGGCCGCCGGCCGTCTTTTTTCGTCCCCCGCGGCACAGCGCCGCCGGATGACGTCTTAAAATGGCGGTTTCAGGGCGCCGCGGCTCCCGTTTCATCCAGTGAGAGTGAAATGAGCACCAAAGTTTTTGTCGACGGCCAGGAAGGCACGACCGGCCTCAAGATCTTCGAATACCTGTCGGCACGCAGCGACATCGAGATCCTGCGCATCGAGGAAGCGAAGCGCAAGGACGTCGACGAGCGCCGCCGCCTGATCAACGCGTCGGACGTCACGTTCCTGTGCCTGCCGGACGTCGCGTCGCGCGAATCCGCGTCGCTCGTCGAGAACCCGAACACCACGCTGATCGACGCGAGCACCGCGTTCCGCACGCATGCCGACTGGGCGTACGGCCTGCCGGAACTGACCCGCGCGCAGCGCGAGAAGATTCGCACGTCGAAGCGCATCGCGGTGCCCGGCTGCCATGCATCGGCGTTCGTGCTCGCGATGCGTCCGCTCGTCGACGCGGGCATCGTCGCGCCGACGTTCGCCGCGCACAGCTACTCGATCACCGGCTACAGCGGCGGCGGCAAGTCGATGATCGCCGAATACGAAAACGCCGCGCCGGGCGGCAAGCTCGCGAGCCCACGCCCGTACGCGCTCGGCCTCGCGCACAAGCACCTGCCGGAAATGGCCGCGCACACGGGCCTCGCGAACGCACCGATCTTCACGCCGATCGTCGGCCCGTTCCTGAAGGGCCTCGCGGTGACGACCTACTTCACGCCCGAGCAGCTCGCGAAGCGCGCGACGCCGCAGGACGTGCAGCGCGTGTTCGCCGAGTACTACGCGGACGAGGCGTTCGTGCGCGTCGCACCGTTCGACGCCGACGCGAACCTCGACGGCGGCTTCTTCGACGTGCAGGCGAACAACGACACGAACCGCGTCGACCTGTTCGTGTTCGGCAACGCGGAGCGCTTCGTCACCGTCGCGCGCCTCGACAACCTCGGCAAGGGCGCGTCGGGGGCCGCGATCCAGTGCATGAACCTGAACATCGGCGCGGCCGAGGACGCAGGCCTCAAACGCTGATTCAGCCTCGCATGCCATGCAAAGCCGGCCACTGGCCGGCTTTTTATTTACCCGTATCAGGCAATATATAAAACTCCGGATCGCGCATTTACAAATATTTACAAGCTTTCCATTGCGCGATTATCAGCGAATTAATCCAGCCCCTCCTTATCCAGTCAATCCCGAATAGGGATAAACCGGATACCCGTCAATTCAAACGCTGCCGTTATACGCGGGAAGGCGTTGCGAGAGCCTGCCGGGCGTCGCGCGCGTCCCACTCCGGCAGCTTTCGACAGCCTGTCTCGCGTTTAAATTCTTACCAATTGCCTTATCCGGAAAGGATTCAATTTGAAGATCCCGTTTCAATCGCCTTTTTTAGACGGGTTCATCAATTGACAGCAAAAACACAGGCAGCGACATTAGCTCGCACAATTAAACGATTGGAGACAGCGGCATGTCGCACACCTTATCGAAGGGGGTGGCAACGGCCTTTGCCATTGCCCCTTTCCTGGTTGCATGTGGCGGGGGGGACTCCGGCGGCGCGCTCGCGCCGATCGATGCGCCCCAATGTTCCGGCTCGAGCTGCGGCCCGCAAGGGCAGCCGCCTTCGCAGCCGATCAACGGCGCATTGTGCCCGGCCAACGCGGACATCGTGAAGAGCACGTACCTCGGCGGCGCCGGTAGCGGCGAGATCGTCAGCGTCAACATCGACGCGGTCGCGATGACCTACACGCTCAAGTGGCTCGAATCGCCGATTCCGCTGAAGACGGGCACCGTCACGCCGAGCCGCGTCGGCACGACCATCACCGGCAAGGTCGTTCATCCGCCGACCGGCACGCTGCCGACCGCCGAGCAGACGCGCTGCGCGTTCGTCCTCACGCCGGGCACGGGCCCCGCGCCGGACGGCTCGACGTATTCGACGGCCGCCGACTTCAACCAGGCGAACCCGCCGATGCTGCTGGTCGGCATGGGTGTGGCGGGCGGCGGCATTCCCGGCGCGACGATCCAGTACGACGGGCTGACGATCATCCCAGGCGTCGTGCAGAACGTCGGCCAGGTGCCGAACCGTCACTTCGACTTCTATCCGTTCCTCGGCTTCGCGAACACGACGACCGACCTCTCGAAGCTGCCGGGCACGTACAACGCGCTGCTCTACCACCTCGTGCCGTCAGGCAACTACGCGACCAAGGGCTCGAACTCGAGCGAGACGTTCGATACGAACGGCGCGTGCACGTCGAGCGGGGCGGGCGGCTGCCAGACGACCGGCGATCCGTGGAAGGCAAGCGCGAACGGCGGCTACTTCGACAGCGCCAAGGCGCCGCAGACACTGCCGCAGACGCAACTGCCGATCGTCGGCGCGACCGGCAAGTCGGCGACCGCGCACATGGTGATCGGCCAGCTCAACGGCGCGACGGTGCCGGTGATCGTGCGCACGGGCAACGTGAACCTCGGCACGCCGCCGCTGCACCTCGATGCGCAGGTCGACGACGAATCGGGCATCGCGGTGCTCGGCGCGGCGACGGCGATCACGTCGGGCGCGATCGACGGCGGCTACGCGGGCGCGGACTCGAACTTCAAGTACACGGCCGCGCTGATCCGCGGCGGCAATGCGTCGTTCATCAACCCGTCCACGCAGGCCGAGGAAGACGGCTTCACGCTCGACTACGGCCAGACGACGCCGGGCCTGCTGAACGCGAAGACCGCCCCGCCGAGCGGCGCGAGCTACCCGTCGGCATCGGGCGTGGTGATCGCGACGGGCGGGCTGTACGCGGCGTTGATCCAGGGCACGGTGAACGGCGGCGTCACGGCGACGTCGGCGAATTCGACGACGTCGTCGACCCCGTACTTCGGCGTGGGCGCGCAGATCAGCAAGTAGCGATCGAGGACGCGGCGGCCGGCCTGCCGCCGCGCGTTGCAGGGAAGGCACGAAGGCGCCCGGCACGGCGCGGGCGGGACGAGCACGACCAACAGAAGCGGCCGACAGGGAGCTGGCCGCCACACAAGACAAATCTGGAGGAGCAACATGAAGCGCAACCTCATTCTGGCGGCCGCTGCCGCCGCCCCCCCTTCTTTCCGCTTGCGGCGGCGGCAGCGACAATCCGCCGCCGCTCGTCGAGGAGCGGCTTTGCCCCGCGACGCTCGACTACAACACCGTGTTCACGGGCGGCGCGGGCAGCGGCGAACTCGCGAAAGTCCAGCTCGACACGACCAGGATGACCTGGCAGGTCACCTATGTCGAATCGCCGGTGCCGCAAAAGACCGGCACCGTCGTGCCGACCCGCGCGGGCACGGTCGACAGCGGCACGCTCACGCAGGAAACGCTGCTGCCGACCAACAAGCTGAACCAGTGCGCGTTCCGCCTGAACGGCGGGAGCCTCGATGCGTCGCGTCCGGCGCGCATCTTCGTCGGCTTCGGCGTCGCGGGCGGCACGATTCCCGGCAAGGAGATCCAGTTCGACGGCGTGCTCGGCCAGGCCGCGGTGCCCGACACGAAATTCCCGTACTACCCGTTCATTGGCTTCTCGTCGATCGAAACGGACATCACGAAGGTCGCGGGCACGTACAGCCACATCGGCTTCGGCGAAGTGCCGTCGCAGAAATTCGCGCCGGCGTCGATCGACGCGAAGGTGACGATCAACGCGGACGGCACGTGGACCAAGTGCGACACGACCGGCCAGTTCGCCGGCGGCGCGTGCACGCAGCAGGGCACGAACTTCGTGCAGTCGGCCGACGGCAGCGGCGCGTTCCAGTCGAACAACTACGCGAGCCAGATGAAGCCGACGCTGTCGGCCACGCCGCAGGGCAAGGGCTTCATGATCGTCGGCAAGCTGCGCAACCAGCTCGTGCCGATCCTCGTGCGCACGGGGGTCGCGAACCCGAACCCGACGCCGGACAGCAACGGCGTGCCGGGCCTGACCGCCGACGACGAATCGAGCATCTCGATCCTCGCGCCGCAGACGGCCGTCGCGGCCGGTTCGCAGAACGGCGAGTACATCGGCGTCGACAGCCAGTTCGATTACCGGACCACCGCGCTGATCGACAAGCAGGCCACGCTGCTCGATCCGTTCCAGCCGTCGCAGGCGTCGCTCACGCGAGTGCTCGACCTCGACTACACGCAGAAGGTACCGGGCACGGTCACGACGATCCACACGGGTTCGGGCAGCACGTCGCCGACCGGCAAGTTCATCTTCTCGGGTGGCGTGTTCGGTTTCCTCGACAACGCGGGATCGACGCCGTATTTCACGATCGGCGCATTCGTCCAGTAAGCGGAGGGGAAAGCCGTGATGAAGAAAACCCTTCTCTGCGCGGCGGCCGGCGCCGCCGCCGTGGCGCCGCTCGCCGCGCACGCGCAGAGCGCCGGCAGCAACGTCGTCACGCTGGGCTGGTTCCACATCATGCCGCAGCAGAGCAGCACGCCGATGACGACCAACGTCGCGCCGACGCCGATCAACACGCCGCTGCGGCTGCCGCCGTCGTTCACGTCGGCGGGCACCGGGCTGCACACGAGCGGCGCCGACACGGTCGGCCTGACGGTCAGCCACTTCCTGACCGACCACATCGCGGTCACGTCGGTGGCCGGCGTGCCGCCGGTGTTCAAGGTGTCGGGCCAGGGCACGATCAAGCCGCCGGGCCCGGCGGGCGCGCTCGGCACGCAGAACATCGGGCTCGGGTCGGTCAACCCGATCGTGAAGAGCGTGCGGCAGTGGAGCCCGGCGGTGATCCTGCAGTACTACTTCGGGCAGGCGACCGCGAAATTCCGGCCGTTCCTCGGCCTCGGCGTGTCGTACAACTGGTTCAGCGCCCTGCAGCTCAACACGAACTTCATCAAGCAGACGCAGGACAACCTCGGCGCGATCCTCGCGGCGGGCGCGGGCAAGCCGGGGACGACCTCGGTGGAGGCGAAGGCGTCGTCGTCGTGGCAGCCGGTGTTCAACGCGGGCCTGCAGTACAACCTGACGGAACACTTCGGGCTGGTCGCGTCGGTGACCTACATCCCGCTGAAGACGACGTCGACGGTGACGATCAAGGCAGCCGACGGCTCGGTGCTCGCCGAGTCGAAATCGGATCTGAAGGCGGACCCGATCATCAGCTACGTCGGGATGACGTACAAGTTCTGAGCGCGGCGATGCCGGCGCGAATGGATGGCCGCGACACAATCGCAGGCAAAAAAAAAGCCCGCCTAAGTGGCGGGCTGAATCCATATCAGAGGAGACATGGAGGAGACAGGTGTCACTATAACGAATCGGTTTCCGCAATGCAACATTTCCGTAGAGAAAATAAGGATTTTCCCTCGAATGCGGCCTCTAGTTCGCCGTGACGGCGCCTGACCCCTTTTCGTTCTCCCGTTCGAGCACCTCGCCCAATGCGTCGCGCAACAGCGCGACAGGCCGCGTGAGACGGCCCGGCAACGTGCCGTGCACGATCCACACGTTGATCCGCGTTTCCAGCCCCGCCGTTTCCACCACCCTCAGCGCGTCGCGATGCGCGCTGCGCGCCAGCGCGTTCGGCGCGGCGATGCCGATGCCGGCGCCGCGCGCGACGAGCGACAACTGCAGCTCCGAGCCGAACGCTTCCACCGCGACGTCGAACGGCAGGCCGGCCGCGCCGAGCGCGCGGCTCAGCGCCGAGCGCATCCCGCAGCCGTCCTGGCTCAGCACCCACGGAAAACCCGACAGCGTGTCGAGCGACAGCGGGCCGTCCGGCAGCGGGAAATCGCGCGCGGCGACGAGCACCGTCGGCTGCGTGGCGAGCAGCGTCGCCGTCAACGCGTCGGGCAGCGCCGCGCTCGCTGGCACCATCACGGTCGCGACGTCGAGCGCGCCGCGCTCGATGCCCTGCACCAGCGCGGGCGACCAGCCGGCCGTCACGCGCAGCGTGAGGCGCGGGAACGCCTCGCGCAGCCGGTCAATCGGCCGCTCGAGCGCGAGCTCGGACAGGAACGGCGGCACGCCGATGCGCAACTCGCCCGACGGCTCGCCGTTCGGCGCGCCCGCCGCCATCAGCTCGTCGACCGCGCCGAGCACGTTGCGCGCGAGCGCGTAGACGTCGCGCCCGGCGGCGGTCGGCTTCAGCGGCTTGCTCTGCCGTTCGAGCAACGGCACGCCGAGCAGCGTCTCGAGGTTCTGCACACGCCGCGTCAGGCCCGGCTGCGTCAGGTGGAGTTTCGCGGCCGCGGCCACCATCGACCCGCTGTCGACGACCGCGACGAAGGCCTGGAGATCACGCGTATTCAAAACAAACTCGCATAATCATGTTAGACATATTTCAATTGTTGCATAAACATCGAGCGCCTAGGATGGGAATTCCTTCGACCCACCGCCCAGCCTCCCGATGAACTGCCCTGCCAACCGCTGCCCCGCCCCCGTTTCCCCGCCCGCCGCCGTTTCCCCGTCCGTCGTCGCGCCGCCCGCGCTGAGCACGGGCATGACGCTGTTCTTCGCCGCGACGGTCGGCGTGATCGTGATGGACCTGTTCGCCGCGCAACCGCTGACCGGCCCGATCAGCGCGGACCTGCACCTGCCGCCCGGCCTCGCCGGCCTCGTCGCGATGCTGCCGCAGCTCGGCTACGCGGCCGGGCTCGCGTTGCTCGTGCCGCTGGTCGACCTGCTCGAGAACCGCCGTCTGATCGTCGCGACGCTCGGCGTCTGCGCGGCGGCGCTCGCGCTGCCCGCCTTCACGCGCTCGGGCACCGTGTTCCTGCTCGCGACGCTCGCGGCCGGCGCCGCGTCGAGCGTGATCCAGATGCTGGTGCCGATGGCCGCGTCGATGGCGCCCGAAGCGCAGCGCGGCCGCGCGGTCGGCAACGTGATGAGCGGGCTGATGCTCGGGATCCTGCTGTCGCGGCCGCTCGCGAGCCTGATCGCGGGCTCGGCCGGCTGGCGCGCGTTCTATCTGCTGGCGGCGCTCGCGAACGCGGCGATCGCCGTCGTGCTCGCGCTGCGCCTGCCGGCGCGCACGCCGTCGATCACGGCCAGCTACCGCGCGTTGCTCGCGTCGATGGGACGCCTGCTCGCCGACGAGCCGGTGCTGCGCCGGCATGCGCTGTCGGCCGCACTCGCGATGGCCGCGTTCAGCGCATTCTGGACCGCCGTCGGGCTGCGGCTCGCGCAGCCGCCGTTCGCGCTCGACCTGCACGGCATTGCGCTGTTCGCGTTCGCCGGCGCCAGCGGCGCGATCGTCACGCCACTCGCCGGCCGCGCGGGCGACCGCGGCCACGGCGCGGCCGCGCAACGGCTCGCGCACGGCACGATGCTCGCGGCCCTGACCGTGCTCGGGATCGCCGGCGCGGGCTGGTTCGGCTTCGATATGCACGCGCATCGCGGCCTCGCGCTCGCGCTGCTGGCCGGCGGCGCGGCGCTGCTCGACGCGGGCGTGATCGTCGACCAGACGATCGGCCGCCGCGCGATCAACCTGCTGAACCCGGCCGCACGCGGACGCCTGAACGGGCTGTTCGTCGGGCTGTTCTTCATCGGCGGCGCGCTCGGCGCGGCGCTCGCGGGCAGCGCATGGGCATGGGGCGGCTGGAGCGCGGTGTGCGGCGTCGGGTTCGCGTTCGCCGGCGCGGCGGCCGGGTTCGGGCTGGCGGCCGGGCGCGGGGCGGGCGCCGCGGCGTTCGATCGCCCGCGCGCATAAGCGGGCAGCGGTGAAGCGGCGCTCGAAAGCCGAACGCCCCGCCCTCTCGCGAGGGACGGGGCGTTCGGTACGCCGGCGCGGGCCGGGAATCAGTGACGGACCAGCGCCATCATCGCGCCGAAGCCGACGAACAGCCCGCCCGTCAGCCGGTTGAACACCTTCGCAACGCTCTGGCTCTTCAGCGTGGCGCCGATGCGCGTGCCGAACGCCGCGTAGACGAGATACCAGCTCACCTCGATCACCGCGAACGTGACGACGAGGATGCCGAACTGCGGCAGCGTCGGCTCGGCCGCGTTGATGAACTGCGGCAGCAGCGCGGCCGCGAACAGGATCGCCTTCGGGTTGCTGCCCGCGACCAGGAAGCCGTTGCGGAACAGCGCCGCGCGCGATGCCGATGCCTGTTGCGACACGGCGTCGACGTCGGCCGCCGGCGCGTCGTCCACGCGTGCGCGCCACGCCTTCACGCCGAGATAGATCAGGTAGGCCGCGCCCGCGAAGCGCAACGCATTGAACATCGCCGGCCACGCTTCGAGCACCGCGCCGAGCCCGGCCGCGGAGACCGCGAGCATCAGCACCAGCGCGCTCAGGCAACCGGCCATCGTCGCGGACGAACGCCGCAGCCCGTGCCGCGCGCCGTGCGTCATCACGAGCAGCATGTTCGGGCCCGGAATCGCCGACACGACGAATACCGTCGCCACGAAAAGCCACCACGTATGCAAGTTCATGACTGCCTCTGCCTGAAATGGACGGAAAACGAATTGCCGATTATGCCGTGCGTACGACGCTTGTGTCGCATGTCAGCGGCCGGCGCGGCGCAGCGCGGCTTCGCCGAGCACCGCGAAATCCTGGTCGCCGCCGCCGTGCGCGAGCGCGTCGAGCAGGCTGTCGCGCACGACGCTCGCGACCGGCAGCGGCACCGACGTCGCGTCGCCGGCCTCCAGCGCGAGCCGGACGTCCTTCAGCCCGAGCCGCGCCTTGAAGCGCGCGGGCTCGTAGCGCCGCTCGGCGATCATCGCGCCGTAGCCTTCGTAGACGGGCCCCGGAAACACGCTGCTGGTGATCACGTCGAGGAAATCGCGCATCGCGACGCCGTGCGCGCCCAGCAGCGCGGATGCCTCGCCGAGCGTCTCGATCGCCGACGCGAGCGTGAAGTTCGCGGCGATCTTCGCGACGTTCGCGTGCTGCGGCAGCGAGCCGAACCGCCAGGTCTTCTGGCCGATCGCGTCGAACAGCGGCTGCACGCGGTCGATCGCCTCGGCCGGGCCGCCGGCCATGATCGTGAGGCGCGCGGCGGCCGCGACGTCGGGCCGCCCCATCACCGGCGCGGCGACATAGTCGATGCCGCGCGACGCATGCGCGTGCGCGAGCGACTCGGCGAGCGCGACCGATACCGTCGCCATGTTCACGTGGATCAGCCCGCGCGGCGCCTGGGCCAGCAGCGCGTCGTCGAACACCGCGCGCGCGGCCGCATCGTCGCCGAGCATCGAGAACACGGCGTCGCCGCGGAACGCGTCGGCCGGCGTGTCGACGATCCGCGCGCCGAACGCCGCGAGCGGCTCGGCCCGCTCGCGCGAGCGGTTCCAGACCCGCACCGTGTGGCCCGCCTTCAGCAGGTTCGTCGCGATCGCCTGCCCCATTTCGCCCAGCCCGATAAACCCGAGATCCATCACCCGCTCCTTCGCTCCGTGAAGCCGCGAGTTAAACACAGATGCCGACGGTCTGCAGCGCCTGCCGCCTGCCGCCGACCGGCCGGCGCGGTGCGATACTGCACGAATGGCGACCGCGACCTTCCGCTTTCACGGCGAACTGAACGCCTTTCTCGCGCGCCCGCGGCGCGATCGGGCGTTCGCCCACGCGTGCGCGCGCGATGCGACGGTGAAGCACGCGATCGAGGCGCTCGGCGTCCCGCATACCGAAATCGGCCGGCTGTGCGTGAACGACGCGCCGGCCGCGCTCGACCGCCCGCTCGACAACGGCGACCGCGTCGACGTCTTTCCCGAACGCGCGCGGCCGGCGGCCAACGGTGCCACCGGACTGCCGCCGGCGTCATGGCGCTTCGTCGCCGACGCGCATCTCGGCGGCCTCGCGCAATTGCTGCGCCTCGCCGGCTTCGACACCTGCTACGACAACCACTACCGCGACGACGAACTCGCGGCGCTGGCCGAGCGCGAGCACCGGATCGTGCTGACCCGCGACCGCGAGCTGCTCAAGCGGCGCGCGGTCGTGCGCGGCTGCTATCTCCATGCGCGGCAGCCGGCCGACCAGTTGCGCGAACTGTTCGAGCGGCTCGATCTCGCCCCGCACATGCGGCCGTTCCGGCTGTGCCTGCGCTGCAACGCGCCGCTGCATCCGCTCGACGCGGCCGCCGCCGCGCCGCGCGTGCCGGCGGGCGTCCGGCAGCGGCAGCGGCGCTTCGTCGCGTGCGACGTGTGCCGGCGCGTGTTCTGGGAAGGCTCGCACTGGCGGCGCATGCGCACGGTGGTCGACGCGATGCGCGCGCCGCCGCCCGTTCGGCTCGACGAACCGGGCGAATCCGACGAACCCGGCGAATTCGGCGCCTGAAAAACAAAACCCCGCATGCCGGAGCATGCGGGGCTGGCCGACCGATGGCCGGCAACGCCGGCCGTGGCGGCGAACCGCTTAGTTCTGCGTGCCTGCGTCGTTCGTGCCGGCGGCCGATGCGGCTGCAGCCTTCGCCTGGCCCTTCTTCGAACCGTGGTGCTTCAGCTGGTGCTTCGGCTTGCTGTGATCCTTCTTGGCCGGTGCCGATGCGGCAGCCGGCGTGTCGGCTGCCGGCGCGGACGCCTGTGCGAATGCCGAAACCGATGCGAGCGCGAATGCCGCGGCGATGATCGAAGCGAGCGTCTTCTTCATTGTTTTTCCTTTAGCGGAGAAAAAATCAAACGTACCGGTAATTAAAGATGCGAGGCATTCGCACCGGAGCCCCAGGCCGCGAGGCCGGCTTTCGCCGTTCCGTCGCGACGAAACCTGACGCACTGGTTCCATAACGCACCGCGTTCGCGGCAAGTTGACACGTTGCCTGCATCCTCGGGTTTTCCCGGGGGCCGCCGCGTCACCCGGTACCGGCAAGCCGCCGTCGCACCGCGCCGCAAACCGGCTCGCGCGGCGCCGGGGCGACGCTTATACTGGCGTCCATCCGTCCCTTTCCCCGGAAACCGGATCGCGGCCGGTCGCACGACCGCCGCCGTCTCGAGGCGCTCAAATTGCCCGATCACAATCTGGACAAACTGAAAATCGACCGGCGTCCGCTCGCACCGGCGCCGCGCCGGCGCCGGTGGGCGCGCTATGCGTTCGCCGCCGCGCTCGTCGTCGTCGCGATCGGCGCCGGCCTCGCGCTCACCGGCCGGCCAAGCGTCGACACCACGTCCGTCACGTCCGCCTACCCGTACCAGAACGACACGCAGCTCAATGCGACCGGCTACGTCGTGCCGCAGCGCAAGGCCGCGGTCGCGTCGAAGGGCCAGGGGCGCGTCGAGTGGCTCGGCGTGCTCGAAGGCACGCGCGTGAAGCAGAACGAGATCATCGCGCGCCTCGAAAGCAGCGACGTGCAGGCGTCGCTCGGGCAGGCCCGCGCGCAGGTGCAGGTCTCCCGCGCGAACCTCGGCGTCGCGCAGGCCGAGCTCAAGGATGCGGAGATCGCGTTGCGCCGCACGGCCGCACTCGCGCCGCGCGGGGCCGTGCCGGCCGCGCAGCTCGACACCGACACGGCCCGCGTGAACAAGGCGCGCGCAACGCTCGCCAGCGACCAGGCCGCGATCGCGTCGGCCGAAGCGAACGCGCAGGCCGCGCAGGTGGCGGTCGACCAGACGGTGATCCGCGCGCCGTTCGACGGCATCGTGCTCGCGAAGCACGCGAACGTCGGCGACAACATCACGCCGTTCTCGTCCGCGTCGGACAGCAAGGGCGCGGTCGTGACGATCGCCGACATGGAAACGCTCGAAGTCGAGGCCGACGTCGCCGAATCGAACATCGCGAAGATCCGCGCGGAGCAACCGTGCGAGATCCAGCTCGACGCGCTGCCCGACATGCGCTTCGCGGGGCGCGTGTCGCGCATCGTGCCGACCGTCGACCGCTCGAAGGCCACCGTGCTCGTGAAGGTGCGCTTCGTCGACCGCGACGAGCGCGTGCTGCCCGACATGAGCGCGAAGATCGCGTTCCTGTCGAAGCCCGCGTCGCCGCAGGACCGGCAGCCGGTGACGGCCGTGCAGGCGAGCGCGGTGGTCGAGCGCGACGGCCGGTCGGTCGTGTTCGTCGTGAAGGACGACGCCGTGCATGCGGTGGCCGTGACGAAGGGCGCGCGGATCGGCGAGCTCGTCGCGGTGCGCGGCGTGAAACCCGGCGACACGGTCGTGCTCGCCCCGGGCGCGAAGCTGAAGGACGGCGCGAACGTGACCGTCGCGAAGAAGTAGCGCGCGTGAACGACGCCCAACCGCCCCTCGTCGAGCTCAGCCACGTCGCGAAGTCGTACCGGCGCGGCAACCAGATCGTGCCCGTGCTGACCGACATCACGCTCGACATCGGCGAAGGCGACTTCGTCGCGCTGATGGGGCCATCGGGCTCCGGCAAGAGCACGCTGCTGAACCTCGTGGCCGGCATCGACCGGCCCGACAGCGGCGAGCTGCGCGTCGGCGGACTCGACATCTCGCAACTCGCCGAGGCGCAACTGGCCGAATGGCGCGCGGCGAACGTCGGCTTCATCTTCCAGTTCTACAACCTGATGCCCGTGCTCACCGCGTTCGAGAACGTCGAGCTGCCGCTGATGCTCACGCACCTGTCGCGCCGCGAGCGGCGCGAACGCGTCGAGCTCGTGCTCGACATGGTGAATCTCGGCGACCGCACGAGCCATTACCCGTCCGAGCTGTCGGGCGGCCAGCAGCAGCGCGTCGCGATCGCGCGCGCATTGATCACCGATCCGGTGCTGATCGTCGCCGACGAGCCGACCGGCGACCTCGACCGCGCGTCGGCCACCGACGTGCTCGCGATGCTGCAGCGGATGAACGCCGAGCTCGGCAAGACGATCATCATGGTGACGCACGACGCGCACGCGGCCGGCGCCGCGCGCTCGCTCGTCCATCTGGAAAAGGGGGAGCTGATCGATGGGCACGCCGGCTGAGCGGCGGCGGGAGCGCGCGCCGTGTATGTGCTGAAGCTGATCGCGCGCAATGCGCTGCGGCACCGGCTGCGCACGCTGCTGACCGTGCTCGGGCTCACGATCGCCGTGCTCGCGTTCGGGCTGCTGCACACCGTCGTCGACGCGTGGTACGCGGGCGCGGCGGCCGCGTCCAGCGGACGGCTCGTCACGCGCAACGCGATCTCGCTGGTGTTTCCGCTGCCGGTGAGCTACGAGAACCGGATCCGCGGCGTCGACGGCGTGACGGCCGTGGTCCGCTCGAACTGGTTCGGCGGCATATACCGCGATCCGAAGAACTTCTTCGCGAGCTTCGCGGTGTCGGAGAACTACCTCGACCTGTATCCGGAATTCATCCTGCCGGCGCAGCAGCGCGCCGACTACGACCGCGACCGCCGCGGTTGCCTCGTCGGCCGCCAGCTCGCGACGCAGTTCGGCTTCAAGGTCGGCGACGTGATCCCGCTGAAGGGCACGATCTATCCGGGCACGTGGGATTTCGTCGTGCGCGGGATTCTCGACGGCCGCGACGATTCGACGATCACGCGCCAACTGGTGTTCCACTGGGATTACCTGAACGAGACGGTGCGCAAGCGCACGCCGAAGCAGGCCGACCAGGTCGGCGTGTTCGTGCTCGGCGTCGCGAACCCCGACGACGGCGCCGCGATCGCGCGCCACGTCGACGCGGTGTTCAAGAACTCGCTCGCCGAAACGCTGACCGAGACCGAGCAGGCGTTCCAGCTCGGCTTCGTCGCGATGTCGAACCAGATCATCGCGGCGATCCGCCTGGTGTCGTACGTGGTGATCCTGATCATCATGGCGGTGATGGCCAACGCGATGGCGATGAGCGCGCGCGAGCGCACGGCCGAATACGCGACGCTGAAGGCGCTCGGCTTCGGCCCCGGGTTCCTCGCGCTGATCGTGTTCGGTGAATCGGTCGTGATCGCGGTGGTCGGCGGCGCGCTCGGGATCCTCGCGACGCCGCCCGCCGCGAGCCTGTTCAAGCAGGCGGCCGGCGGCATCTTTCCGGTGTTCAAGGTGTCGACCGGGACGGTCGTGCTGCAGGCCGCGTGCTCGGTCGCGGTCGGCCTCGCGGCCGCGCTCGTGCCGGCGTGGCAGGCCGCGCGCGTGCGCGTGGTCGAAGGCCTGCGGGCGATCGGATAGCGACGCACATGGCGATCCCGCTCACCTACATCGCGCGCAACCTGTGGACCCGACGGCTGACCACCGCGCTCACCGCGGGCGGGATGGCGCTCGTGATCTTCGTGTTCGCGACGGTGCAGATGCTCGATGCGGGCCTCACGAAAACGCTCGTGTCGACCGGCGAACCCGACAACGCGGTGGTGATCCGCAAGGGCGCCGAGACCGAGATCCAGAGTTCGATCGACCATCAGCAGGCCAACGCGCTCGAGATGCACCCGGCCGTCGCGCTCGGCCCCGACGGCCGGCCGCTCGTGTCGAAGGAAGCCGTGGTGCTGATCTCGCTCGTGAAGACGTCGAGCGGCAAGCCGTCGAACGTCGTGATCCGCGGCGTGTCGCCGGGCGGCCTCGCGCTGCGTCCGCACGTGAAGCTCGCGGCCGGCCGGACCTTCGCGCCCGGCTCGTCGGAGATCGTCGTCGGCAGCGCGATCGCGAAAGGCTTCAGCGGCACGCAGCTCGGCGACCGCCTGCATTTCGCGCAGCGCGACTGGACCATCGTCGGCGTGTTCGACGCGGGCGGCAGCGGCTTCGATTCGGAGATCTGGGGCGACGTCGACCAGTTGATGCAGTCGTTCCGGCGCACCAGCTATTCGTCGATGGTGCTGCGCATTCCGAGCGCGGACGGCTTCGCGCGCTTCAAGGCCGACATCGACGTCGACCCGCGCCTGACCGACGAGGCCAAGCGCGAGCAGACCTTCTACGGCGACCAGTCGAAGGCGCTGTCGACGTTCATCAACATCCTCGGCATCACGCTGTCGACGATCTTCTCGATCGCCGCGATGATCGGCGCGATGATCACGATGTATGCGTCGGTCGCGAACCGCGTGGCCGAGATCGGCACGCTGCGCGCGCTCGGCTTCAAGCGCACCAACGTACTCGCGGCGTTCCTGCTGGAGGCGCTGCTGCTCGGCTTCGTCGGCGGCGTCGCGGGGCTCGCGTGCGCGTCGCTGATGCAGTTCGCGTCGTTCTCGACGACCAACTTCCAGACCTTCTCGGACCTGTCGTTCCGCTTCGTGCTGACGCCCGCGATCGTCGTGAAGACGCTCGGGTTCTCGCTCGTGATGGGGCTCGTCGGCGGGTTCCTGCCGGCGATGCGCGCGGCGCGGCTGAAGATCGTCGACGCGCTGCGCGCGCAGTGACGCGCGCCGCCGCTCACGTTCAACGTTCGCGCGGCACCCACGCGCCGTGGAACCCGGCCGGCACGCGGCGCGGCAGATGCACGGTCGCGACCGGCCCCGCGTCGATCGCGCGCGCATCGAGGATCACGACGTCGCTCGTATCCGTCGCCGCGCGGTAGACCATCACCAGCAGCCAGCCGTCGTCCTCGTCGGCGCCGCCCGGGCGCGGCACGAACACCGGCTCGCCGTTCTGGTCGCCGGCCGGCACCGCATAGTGCATCGTCGTGCCGCGCGCGTGGTCGAAGCGCATCACGCCGCGCATTTCCGCGTTGTTCGGCTGCTCGGCCGCATAGAGATAGCGGTAGCCGCGCCCGGTGCGGGTTTCGTTGATGCGCGGCAACTCGATGCCGCCGTCGGCGAGCGGCCCTTCGTCGACCAGCCCGTTCGCGGTATCGATCACATAGCGCCACAGCTCGCCGACCGGGTTGTCGGCGAAGCGGCCCGTGCGCGCGTCGAGCCGCAGGAACGACGGATAGCGCACCGCGTCGAGCACGATGCACGATGCGTCGCAGTCGTACGCGTTGACGACGTGCTGGATGAAACACGGCTCGACGCCGAACCAGCGCACGTCGCCGCCGTGGCGCGGCAGCACGCCGATGCGCGCGGGCCGGTCGTCGTGCCAGCGCAGCGGCATCCGGTGGCCCTGCTTCAGCAGCGAGAAGTCGTAGCCGACGTTCAGGTCGAGCAGCAGGCTGCGGGTTTCGGTGATCGCGAGGTCGTGCATCATCGACGGCGCGCCCAGCTCGATCTCGAGATCGACGCGCTTCACGCCCGTCGCGTCGATCACGCCGTAGCGCAGCCAGGGCGCACGCCAGTCCGCGCGGAACAGGATCAGCTCGTCCGTTGCCGGGTCGACCTTCGGATGCGCGGTCATCCCGCCGTCGAAGCCCGCGTGCCGCGCCGGCATGCCGAGCGAATCGAGCGCGGCGGTGATCGCGAGCGGCGCGCCGCCCTCGGCCAGCGCGAGCAGTTCGCCCGCATGCTGCAGCACGTTCACGTTCGGATTGGTGTCGGGCAGATGCGGCGCCTGCGCGGGCGCGTGCACGGCGGCCCAGCGCCGCGTGCGCGCCCAGCGGTTCCGGTAGCCGGCCGCGCGGCCGTCGTCGAACGCGATCGCGTGCAGCATCGCGGCCTCCGGCCACCACGACAGCAGGTCGTTGCCTTCGAAGCGGCCGCCCGGCGGGTTCGGGCCGTTGCGCAGCAACGTGCCGTCGAGTTCGCGCGGAAGGGTGCCCGTCACGCGCAGGTCGAAGAAGTCGACTTCGTCGGCGACCGGCGCGATCGCGCCGCGGTTCAGGTCGAATACGGTCATCGCATCGGCGCTCCGTCAGCAGTCTGCGGCGGCCGGCGGCAGATCGCCGCGCGCCAGCGCGAGCGCATGGTCGCGCACGTCGTCCGGCCAGCCGGCGATCAGTTCGGCCAGCCGCGCCGGGTCGTTCGCATACAGCGCCCGCGCGGCTTCCTCGAAACCGGGCAGGTCGCCCGCCATCGCGGACATGAAGTGGTACGCGCGCGCCTGCGCGTCGCGGCGCCGGTCGGCCGCCGCATGCGTGCGCCGCGCGTCCTCGACGAGCTTGCGCAGCGCCACCGACGCGCCGCCCGGCTGCGCGCCGAGCCATTCCCAGTGACGCGGCAGCAGCGTGACCTCGCGGGACACCACGCCGAGCTTCGGCCGGCCGCGGCCGCGCTGTTCGCCGGCGCCGCCGGACGCTCCAGATGCGCCGCCCAACGGCACCGCATAGCGCGCGCGGATGTCGTCCGCAGTGCCGCGCAGGTCGAGGTCGATCGAGCGGCCCGTCGCGTCGTCGAAGATCAGGATCGTGCCGGACGTCGCGTCGCCGGCCGCCTGCCGGGCAGCGAGCGCGACCGTCGCGAGCGGGCCCGACGCGAGCCGCCGGTGGCCGTCGAAGGCCGTGTACGAAGGAAGGAGCGTGGAAGCGGTCATCGTGGTCGCCCGCAGGCTGAAATCGGAATGACGCTATTTTTATCCGGGTATTAATCGGATGTCAATATTATCCGGGTAAAAACATCGCCCCCATCGAATTTCCATCCTGCGGGGCCGACCGCGGCGAACCTCGCCCGATCGATTCAAATGCTGAATCGATCAAGTCAGCAATTGGCATGAAAACGCAAGTTTCGACATGACAGAATGGCCCGGACGCCCTCGCATCGGCGTCCGGTGCCCGGCCTCCCGCCGGCGGCATCCACCCACATCACGCGCGCACCGACGCGCCTGCCGCACGACGGCACCTTCCGCCCTTCGGAGGAGACAAGTCATGAATCCGCTTCACGCGCTGCCGGCGTCCGCGTCGGCAACGGCCCGGCGCACCCGCGTGCGCTGGCTGGTGCTCGCCGTCCTGTTCGCGGTCACGACGATCAACTACGCGGATCGCGCGGCCATCGCGATCGCGGGCCCGAGCCTCGCCCGCGCGCTGCACCTGAGCCACGTGCAGATGGGCTTCATCTTTTCCGCGTTCGGCTGGTCGTACGTGGTCGCGCAACTGCCGGGCGGCTGGCTGCTCGACCGCTACGGATCGCGCATCGTCTACGCATTCAGCATCTTCTTCTGGTCGCTGTTCACGCTGCTGCAGGGCGGCATCGGCTTCTTCGGCGGCGCGGCCGCGTTCGCGCTGCTGTTCGGGCTGCGGTTCCTGGTCGGCGCGGCCGAGGCGCCGTCGTTCCCCGCCAACAGCCGGATCGTGTCCGCGTGGTTCCCGGCCGCCGAACGCGGCACCGCGTCGGCGATCTTCAACGCCGCGCAGTACGCGGCGACCGTCGTGTTCGCGCCGCTGATGGGCTGGCTCGTGCACGCGTTCGGCTGGCAGGCGGTGTTCGCGGTGATGGGCGTGCTCGGCTTCGCGTTCGTGCTGGTGTGGAACCGCACGATGTACGACCCGAAGGCCCACCCGAGCATCAACCGCGCGGAACTCGACTACCTCGCCGAAGGCGGTGCGCTCGTCAACATCGACCAGGCGACGGGCGGGCGCGACGGCGGCCCGTCGATGCGCCACGTGAAGGCGCTGCTGCGCAACCGGATGCTGGTCGGCGTATACGTCGCGCAGTACTGCATCAACGCGCTCACCTACTTCTTCATCACGTGGTTTCCCGTCTATCTCGTGCAGGCGCGCGGGATGTCGATCCTCAACGCGGGGCTCGTCGCGTCGATCCCGGCCGTGTGCGGGTTCCTCGGCGGGATTCTCGGCGGCGTCGTGTCCGATGCGCTGCTCAGGCAGGGCCGCTCGCTGTCGGTCGCGCGCAAGGTGCCGATCGTGATCGGCATGCTGCTGTCGATGTCGATGATCGTCTGCAACTACACCGATTCGCACGTGCTCGTCGTGCTGTTCATGGCGCTGTCGTTCTTCGGCAAGGGGCTCGGCGCGCTCGGCTGGGCCGTCAACGCCGACACCGCACCGCGCCAGATCGCCGGGCTGAGCGGCGCGCTGCTCAACACCTGCGGCAACCTTTCCAGCATCACGACGCCGATCGCGATCGGCTATATCGTCGACCGCAGCGGGTCGTTCAACGGCGCCCTCGTGTATGTCGTCGCGCACGCGCTCGTCGCCGTGATCTGCTACCTGTTCGTCGTCGGCGAGATCCGCCGCGTCGAGCTTCAATGAACCGCGCGGGCCGCGCCGGCGCGTCCGTCGGCCCGCGCGCCACCGGAACCAGGAGCGAACCGATGTCCGAACCCAGCCGTGCCGGCACCCCGCGCGTCACGCGCATGCAGGTGATTCCCGTCGCTGGCCGCGACAGCATGCTGCTCAACCTGTGCGGCGCGCACGCGCCGTACTTCACGCGCAACCTCGTGATCCTCGACGACAGCAGCGGGCATACGGGCGTCGGCGAAGTGCCGGGCGGCGAAGGCATCCGCCACGCGCTCGAGCGCATGACGGATCGCGTGGTCGGGCAGCCGATCGGGCGCTACCAGGCGACGCTCAACGCGGTGCGCGCGGCGCTGTCCGGCGCCGGCGCCGGGCGCACGATCCGCCACGAAGTGACGTCGGCCGGCGAGGCGGCCGTGCTGCGCCAGCCGCACGAGATCAACCTGCGGCTCGACAACGTGATCACCGCGATCGAGGCCGCGCTGCTCGACCTGCTCGGCCAGCATCTCGACGTGCCGGTCGCGGCGCTGCTCGGCGAAGGCCAGCAGCGCGACGCGGTGCCGATGCTCGCGTACCTGTTCTACATCGGCGACCGGCGCCGCACCGATCTGCCGTATCGCGACGAGGCGCATGCTTCGGATGCCTGGTTCCGGCTGCGCAACGAAGCGGCGCTCACGCCGGCCGCGATCGCGCGGCAGGCCGAAGCGGCGGTCGAGCGCTACGGTTTCGCCGATTTCAAGCTGAAGGGCGGCGTGATGGCCGGCGCGGACGAGATGGAAGCGATCGCGGCGATCAAGTCGCGCTTTCCCGACGCGCGCACGACGCTCGATCCGAACGGCGCGTGGTCGCTCGACGAGGCCGTCGCGCTGTGCCGCGGGCAAGGCCACCTGCTCGCGTACGCGGAAGATCCGTGCGGGCCGGAAGGCGGCTATTCGGGCCGCGAGGTGATGGCCGAATTCCGCCGCGCGACGGGGATCCCGACCGCGACCAACATGATCGCGACCGACTGGCGGCAGATGGATCATGCGGTGCGGCTGCAGGCGGTCGACATCCCGCTCGCCGATCCGCATTTCTGGACGATGCAGGGCTCGGTGCGGCTCGCGCAGCTGTGCCGCGACTGGGGGCTCACGTGGGGCTCGCACTCGAACAACCACTTCGACGTGTCGCTCGCGATGTTCACGCATGCGGCGGCGGCCGCGCCCGGCACGATCACCGCGATCGACACGCACTGGATCTGGCAGGAAGGCGACGCGCGGCTCACGCGCGAGCCGCTCGCGATCGTCGGCGGCAAGGTGGCCGTGCCGGAACGGCCGGGGCTCGGCATCGAGCTGGACATGGCACAGGTCGAGGCCGCGCATGCGCTGTACCGGCAGGTGGGCGGCACCGCGCGCGACGATGCGGTGGCGATGCGCTATCTGGTGCCGGGGTGGACGTACGATCCGAAGCGGCCGAGTTTCGGGCGCGGGTGACGGGGCGGTGTGCTGACGGGGGCGGTTGCCAAATACGGGAAACGGCCGCATCCTGCCGGCTGCCTGGATCGACCCGTGCGGCGGACGGTCGGGCGCTCCTCGTCCATTCGCAAAAAACGCTTTTCATGACGTCATCCGGTCCGACACCGCGGCAGATCATCGTCTTCGTGCTGTATTCGGCGCTATGCCTGCCCGCGAGCGTGACGGTCGCCGGCTATGTCGCGACCCGGATCACGCGGAACGTGTCGAATTTCGAAGGCGGTGCGGGCTACGCGGCGCTCGTGTGGGTCATCATTTTGACCTGCGCCCTCTACGGGCTGTCGATCGCCCTGTGCGTGCTGCTGCGGAGAAGAACCGCGGTGCTCGCGGCCATGACGATGGGGTTCGCCGTGCTGTCGGTGCCTGCGTTCAGGTTGGCCTGCCAGTTGGCGACCTAGCGCGTCGCGCCCATGGCTTGCGGAAAACAAAAAGGCCCGATCTTGCGATCGGGCCTTTCAAATTCCGTTGGTGGAGCGGAGGAGGATCGAACTCCCGACCTTCGCATTGCGAACGCGACGCTCTCCCAGCTGAGCTACCGCCCCAACAGTCGACCATCATACACACGCATTTCCACGCTTGGCAATAGGGGTTACGTCACGCGCGACGCGTTACTTTGACGGCGCGCCGGCCAGCACCCATTCGACCACCGACCGGACGTCGGCGTCGCTCATGCGCGGATGCGCGGGCATCGGAATCGCGCCCCACACGCCCGAGCCGCCGTCCTTCACCTTCTTCGACAGCTTCGCGACGGCCTGCGGATCGGACTTGTAGCGAGCGGCGATGTCCTTGAACGACGGGCCGACGAGCTTGCGGTCGACCGCGTGGCAGCCCATGCACGCGTTGCCGCGCGCCACTTTCAGGCCGTCGCCGACGTCCGCGTGAGCCGCGCCCAGCGTGCCGGCCACGAGCGCCATGGCCGCGCCACCGTGCACCATCCAGCGTTTCATCTGCTTCATCTGCATGCCCGTCATTGCGCCTTCGCCTTCGGATTGCCGGGATGCACGCTCGACGAATTCGAGATCGGCGCGGGCGGCTGCAGCGGCGTGGACTGCACCGACGCGTCGGGCACCGCGCCGACCGTCGCGCTGTCCGCCGGTGCGGCAGCCGCCTGCGCGCCGGATGCGCCGCTCGCGGGCGACGCGTCCTGCAGCGCCTGCGCGTCCTGCGGCTTCACGTACTGGAACACCTTCACGACCTTCTCGACGCCCGGCACCTGGCTCGCGGCTTCCGCGCCGCGATTGCCTTCGTCCACCGTCACGAGCCCCATCAGGTAAAGATTGCCGCGTTCGGCAACGACCTTGTAGTAGTTCGCCGAGATGCCCTTCGTCGCGATCAGCTCGGACTTCACGCGCCCTTCGAGGTACGAGTCGTTCGCGCGCGACGACAGCGACGACGCGGGCCCGACCGACAGTTCGTTGACGATGCCGTTCACGTTGTTGATGCCACGCACGATTTCCTCGGCGCGCTGCTTCGACGCATCGTTCGGCACCTCGCCCGTCAGCAGCACGCGGCGGTTGAACACCGTCACGTTCACGTGCGACTGGTCCGGCAGCCCGTTGTTGATCTGCGAGAGCGACTTGACCTGGATCTCGCGATCCTCCGTCTGCGCGCCGAGCGTACGGCGATCGGTCGCGATCAGCGCGCCGCCGCCGGCCGCTGCGCCCACGACCCCGAGCACACAGCCCTGCAGCGACACGGCGAGGCCCGCCGTCAGCGCGGCGAGCAGCGTGGTTCTGACGAGCGTCTGTTTGACGCGGCTTTGATTCATCGACGGCTCTCCTTCGTTCAATCCTCACCCAGCAGCATCGCGTCGATGCCGTCGCACAGGCAGTGGATGGTCAGCAGATGGACTTCGTGGATGCGCGCCGCGCGAACGGCGGGCACGCTGATCGGAATATCGGTGTCGGACAGCGCGGCCGCCACCGTGTGGTCGTTGCCGCCCGTCAACGCGACGACGGTCATCTCGCGCTCGTGCGCCTCGCCGATCGCCGCGAGCACGCGCGGCGATGCGCCGCCCGCATCGAGCACCAGCAGGATGTCGCCCGTCTGGCCCAGCACGCGCACCTGCTGCGCGAACAACTGCTCGGCGGCCGCCACGCCCGCGAGGCCGGCCTGCGACGCGTCGGTGGCCAGCGCGATCGCGGGCAGGCCCGGACGCTCGCGCTCGAAACCGCCGACGAGCGACGCGGCGAGGTACTGCGCGGCGGCGGCCGACGGGCCGTCGCCGCACGCGACGATCTTGTTGCCGTTCGCCAGTGCGGCGAACATCGCATCGACCGCGGCTGCGATCGGCAGCGACAGCGCGTCGGCCGCTTCGGCGTGAAGCGCGGCGCTGTCGCGAAATTGTTGCTGAATACGTTCGACTGACATCGATTCCTGGTGAACTGGGCGCGCGGCACAACTCGCGCGACATCGTGGGTGCGGCGAGTTTACCGTACTCCGGCGCCCTCTCCGGCGGTCCGGCAAGAACTCTTTACATCTCGTCACAGCTCGCGGCTACGCATCGTCGGTACGAAATGCATCGCGCAGCCACGCAAGCCGGCCGGCCTCGAATGCGACGACGTCGAAACGGCACGCGGCGCCGGCGCCGTGCCGCGACCAGAACTGCAGCGCGGCCGCGACCAGGCGCCGCCGCTTGCGCCAGCCGACACTCGCGGCCGCGCCGCCATGCCGGGTGCTGCGCCGAGCGCGCACCTCGACGAACACGAGCATGCCGTCGGGCTCGCGCATCACGAGATCGAGCTCGCCGCCGCGCATCGTCACATTGGCGGCGACGAACGCGAGACCATGACGCTCGAGAAACTGCCGCGCGCGCTGCTCGAACGCCGCGCCGACCGGTTTGGATCGCGCCGCGCCGGAAAAGTTGTCGCCCGAAGGCGGCCGGCCGCGCGCGCCATCCGGCCCGGCCGGCGCCGCGTGGCACAATGCCGTCCTTGTTCCGTTCGTGCCGCGATTGCGTGCATTGCCTGCCATGACCGCCCTCCTCGAACTCGCGCATACGCAGCACTACCCGGACGCCGCGCTCTACGTGGTCGCCACGCCGATCGGCAATACGGCCGACATCACGCTGCGCGCGCTGCACGTGCTCGGCCTCGCCGACCGCATCGCGGCCGAAGACACCCGCAACACGGGCCAGTTGCTCGCCCGCTACGGGATCTCGAAACCGCTCGTGGCCGTGCACGAGCACAACGAACGCGAAGCCGCGCAGCGCGTGATCGAACTGCTGCGTGGCGGCGAACGCGTGGCCTATGTGTCGGACGCCGGCACGCCGGGCATCTCCGACCCCGGCGCGCGGCTCGTCGACGCCGTGCGCGCCGCCGGCTTCGCCGTGGTTCCGCTGCCCGGCGCGAGCGCGGCCGTGACCGCGCTGAGCGTGGCCGGCGACTGGGCCGGCGCGTTCACGTTCGCGGGCTTCCTGCCGCCGAAGGCCAAGCAGCGCGCGACCGCGCTGCAGGCGCTGGCGTCGCACCCGTACGCGCTGGTGTTCTACGAAGCGCCGCACCGGATCGCCGAAACCGTCGCCGCGCTCGCCGACGCGTTCGGCCCCGCGCGCCGGCTGCTGATCGCGCGCGAGCTCACCAAGCTACACGAGCAGTTGTTTCAGGGCACCCTGGCCGAAGGACAGAGCTGGCTCGCCGGCGATGCGAACCGCCAGCGCGGCGAGTTCGTGCTGGTCGTCGAAGGCGCGCCGGCGGCAAGCGGCGAAGCGGACGACACCGCGCACGACGCGCTGCTCAGGCTGCTGCTGGACGAGGTGCCGGTGAAGAGCGCGGCCCGGCTCGCGGCCGCGCTGACGGGCGCATCGCGCAACACGCTGTATGCGCGTGCGCTGGTGCTGAAGGAAGGCAGGGAAGACTGACGCGCGCCGCCGCCGCACGCAAAGTACAAAGGGCTGCCGGAAGGCAGCCCTTTGTTCATGAGCGGTGGATGCGCCGGACGGGATCGCCGCGTTACTTCGCCGAGATCGACGCGAACATTTCGTCGCGCGCCTCGCGCGCTTCTTGCGGCGACAGCCCCTCGATCTTCACGCGGCCCGTGCCGGCGTGCACGAGGCCGATCACCTTGGCCGCCGCATACGACAGGTCGAGCACGCGGCCGCGCTTGAACGGCCCGCGATCGTTGACCTTCACGACGACCCACTTGCCGGTCGATGCGTTCGTCACCTTGATGTACGACGACAGCGGCAGCGTGCGGTGCGCGGCGGTGAACGCGTTCATGTTGAAGCGCTCGCCGTTCGCGGTGCGGCGGCCGTGGAAATCGCGCCCGTACCACGATGCGCGGCCGCTCTGGCGGAAATCGGATACATCCTTGCCGTCGATCGGTTCGGCGTCGGCCAGCGACGACTTCTTCGCGTCCTTGCTGTCGGCGGCCGGCATCGATGCCAGCGCGGAATCGAAATTGAGCGGCTGCTTGTCGTCGTCCGCCTTCGCGGCAGCGGCCGTCTTGTCGACCGCCCGCTTCGGGTTCACGCTGCCGGTGGTCTGGCTGGGTGGCACCGCACAGCCCGTCAGCGCAAAAAACAATGCAATGGTTCCGAATCGGCTCGGAAAACGTAAATTCATCGACGTGTCGCCTTCTGGTTCGGGCCGCATCGATACAACGCTGCTTCACAACGCGATGCGGCCCGGACGGCAAATGCGTGCACGCCCCGCTCGAATGCGAGCAGGCGGCTAGCATGGGCGCGGCGTTCGTCTGGGCCGCAACCGTCCTGATTAGTTTTCACGTCTGGCGCAACCTGTCCCCAACAGCCTGACCAGACCCCACATGCCGCCATCGAACATGGCTCCACGTTCGCGCGCGTCGATACGACCAACGCACAGGAACGGCGGCACAGGCCTCATCCGGCGGCGCGGCAGCAAGGCCGCAGGCGGGCGCGCAGCGCCCGGCCGGACAAGACGTGAGCACCGAATGTTCGGTGCTGGATACACCGCCGGACTCCCCGGCGGCCGATGCTTGACGGTGAATCGGATGCCTCGTTTAACGGGGCCGAAACACCAGCGAATGGCGTGAAATTCACGCGCAATGGGGCGCATTATACATAAATCAAAACCTTGTCTCGAAAAGGGTCCCCGGCGGACCATTGATTCTCGCTATGGCTGTAACAATCGGCATGCTCCGGGAATGCCCTGACGCGTGCACCTCGGGGCGCGTCGCACGCACGGCAGCCCGCGCGCGCGACCGGTACAATCGCTCCTTTTAGCCGCCGGTGCCTCCATGAAAGTCACGCTCATTCCGGTCACGCCGTTCCAGCAGAATTGCTCGCTGCTCGTCTGCGAGCAGACGGGCCGCGCCGCCGTCGTCGATCCGGGCGGCGATCTCGACCGGATCGAACAGGAAATCGCGCGGCAGAACGTGCAGGTCGACAAGGTGCTGCTCACGCACGGGCATATCGATCACTGCGCGGGCGCCAAGACGCTCGCGACGCGCTACGGCGTGCCGATCGAGGGGCCGCAGGAAGAAGAGCGCTTCTGGATCGAGAAGCTGCCGACGCAGAGCGAGCGCTTCGGCTTTCCGGCCGCCGACAGCTTCGAACCCGACCGGTGGCTGAACGACGGCGACACCGTGCAGTTTGGCGACGAAACGCTCGAGGTCTATCACTGCCCGGGCCACACGCCCGGCCACGTGGTGTTCTTCAGCCGCGCGCATCGCGTCGCGATCGTCGGCGACGTGCTGTTCGCGGGCTCGATCGGCCGGACCGATTTCCCGCGCGGCAATCACGAGGATCTCGTCCGTTCGATCAAGGAAAAGCTGTGGCCGCTCGGCGACGACGTCACGTTCGTGCCCGGCCACGGCCCCGTGTCGACGTTCGGCGACGAGCGCCGCACGAACCCGTTCGTGTCCGACAAGGTATTCGGATGAACCAGACCGCCATCCCGGAAATTTACGTCAGCACCGACGTCGAGGCCGACGGCCCGATTCCCGGCCCGCACTCGATGCTGAGCTTCGCGTCGGCCGCCTATACCGAGGACAAGCAGCTGATCGCGACGTTCTCGGCGAACCTCGAGACGCTGCCCGGCGCGCACGCGCACCCGGTGCAGGAAGCGTGGTGGAAGACCGAGCCGGAAGCCTGGGCCGCGTGCCGGCGCGATCTGCAGACGCCCGAGGCGGCGCTGGTCGCCTACGTCGAATGGGTCGAGGCGCTGCCCGGCAAGCCGGTGTTCGTCGCGATGCCGGCCGGCTTCGACTTCACGTTCATGTTCTGGTACATGATGCGCTTCGCGGGGCGCTGCCCGTTCTCGTGGTCGGCGCTCGACATCAAGACGCTCGCGTTCGCGATGACGGGCCTGCCGTACCGCAAGGCGATCAAGCCGCGCTTTCCGAAGCACTGGTTCGACGACCATCCGCACACGCACGTCGCGCTCGACGACGCGATCGAGCAAGGCGCGCTGTTCTGCAACATGCTCGCCGACCTGCGCCGGCAGCAGGCCGCGCTGGCGGGCCTCGCGGTGTCGGATACCGACCGGTCGGAAAGCGCGGGGGCGGGACAAAATCCCACGGATCCGCGAGCAAATTAGCGAATCTCGCTCAGCGACGCGTCGCCAGATTGCCTTTCCTTTCCCGGCCCTCTAACATTCAGCGTGTTGTAGCTGCCGCATGGAGGCGCAGGTGACGCTCGATTCCTTTTCGCAAAAAATCCTTCGCCTGTTGCAGCTCGACGCGCGCCGCTCCGTTCAGGAAATCTCCGACCAGGTCGGGCTGTCGAGCACGCCGTGCTGGCGCCGCATCAAGGACATGGAACAGTCGGGCGTGATCCAGCGCTACACGGCGCTGCTCGATCGCGAGAAGCTCGGCCTGCACGTCTGCGCGCTCGCGCACGTGCACCTGACGCGCCACAACGAGGGCGGCGTCGAGCAGTTCGAACGCGAGATCGCGACCTGCCCGGAAGTCACCGAGTGCTACAGCACGACCGGCGAAGCCGATTACATCCTCAAGATCGTCGCGCCGGACATCAAGGCCTACGACGTGTTCCTCCACGAGCGCATCTTCAAGATCCCGGCCGTGTCGCAGGTGCGCACGAGCGTCGTGCTGCGCGAAATCAAGTTCGACACGCAATTGCCGCTGTAACGCGCGGCCCTGCCGCTGCGGCGGGCCGCGTCCGCGGCCGCCGGCCGCCGGTCACGTCGGCGCGGGCAACGTGCGCGTGAAGCTGATCCGGCGCGCGCCGAACTCGCGCTTCAGCGTCTCGACGTCGAGCCGGCCGGCCAGCGCCGCGTCGGTGTCGCGCGGGTCGCTGTCGAGCGTCACGTCGACCTCGAGCCCCGTACTCAGGTAATGCAGGTTGATCGCCGCCGCACGCAGGCCCCGCTGCGCGAGCGCGGCCTCGAGCCGGGCCGCGAGCTCCCCGCGCGGCGGCAGCGCGAGCGCCGGGCGCCGCGCCGCGTCGTTCTCCGGGTCGACATGGATCAGCGCATCGAGCACGCGCGGGTCGGACAGCACGCGCGCACGCGCGGTCTCGGCGATGTAATGCCCTTCGGAGACGGAGATCTTCGGATCGACGAGGATGTGCGCATCGACGAGCGCGGCATCGCCCATCTTGCGCGTGCGCAGGTCGTGCACGTCGCGCACGCCGGGCGTCGCGACGAGCAGCGCGCGAATCTCGGCCGTGTCGGCCGTATCGAGCGCGCGGTCGGAAAGGTCCTGCAACGCGTCATAGCCGAACGTCCAGCCCATGCGCGCGACCATGAAGCCGACGATCGCCGCCGCGATGGGGTCGAGCAGCCGCACGCCGGCCAGACTGCCGACGATGC
Organism: Burkholderia sp. AU32262; assembly: GCF_020419985.1. Lineage (NCBI taxonomy): Bacteria > Pseudomonadati > Pseudomonadota > Betaproteobacteria > Burkholderiales > Burkholderiaceae > Burkholderia > Burkholderia sp. AU32262. The sequence continues at coordinate 26,904 of NZ_JAIZRS010000030.1, read as the reverse complement.
CGATCGCGACGACGAGCGACGACGCGGCATCCGAACGCGCATGCCATGCGTTCGCGACGAGCATCGCCGAGCGCACGCGCCGCGCTTCGCGCAGCATGTAGCGAAACAGCGCTTCCTTCGACACGAGCACCGTCAGCGCAACGATCAGCGCGGAAAAATGCACGGCCGGAATATTTTCGAGATTAACGAGGCGGTCGCCGGCGCGCCAGAGCATGCCGATACCGACCGCAATCAGGATCGCGCCGAGAAACAGCGACGCGACCGTCTCGTAGCGGCTATGGCCGTAATTGTGGTCGGCATCGGGCGACGCGCCGCTGTGCCGATTCGCAACCAGCACGACAAAATCCGAGATCAAATCGGAAATCGAATGCACGCCGTCGGCAATCAATGCCTGCGAATGCGCAATCACGCCGACGACGATCTGAAATGTCGCAAGTACGACATTCAGCACAATACTGACGAGCGTGCTCTTGCGCGCAACGGCGTGCTTATCTGCGCCCTGCGCGTCGCCGGAAAACGTGGACATGAAATATGAGATATCGGTGTGCGCATCGGTGTGCGATACGCAATTCTATCAAAGACGCGCCGCACGCCCTTCCAATACCCACAAATTTCCCATTTAAATCAATCGCTTATGCGAACGTGTCGCATTTTCATTCACACCGGATTCTTACATTTTCGTGACAGCGCCGACACGGGCCGCCGGCAGCCCGAAAACAAAAAAGCCGCGCTCCTCGACGGATACGCGGCTCTTTCGAAGAGCGGGCAACCTGAACGAACGTTTAAATCGCGAACTGGTCGCGGTTCTTGCCGGCGATCCAGCGCGGCGGCTTGCCACGGCCCGACCACGTCGCGCCCGTTTCCGGATCGCGGTACTTTGCCGCCACGCCAGCGCGCGGACGGCCGACCTTGCCGGCCTTCGCGCGGCTGAGACCGAGTTCGGCGAGCGAAAAGCCGTAGTCGGCAATTTTCTGCTTCACGTCATTCAGTACTTCAGCGTATTCACGCGACTTCGCTTCTTCGATTTGCTTCTCCAGCTTCTCCTGCTGGGCCAGCAGGTCCTTGTAAGAAGACATAGTTTCCCTTTCTATCTGACCAATGGCGCCGGTCTGCAGCCAGCTCACCATTCATGAAATATATGTGCCTCGGATTTTCGAAGGCAGAGATTAGCACAAAAAAGATTTGATAGAAGCGAGATTCATGAAAATCCTGAGATGCATTGTAATTCGCACATGTCATTTTGACCGGCCGCGGCCTTTTCTCAAATTTTCACGCTCCCGTACAGAGATTAGGACATTAGCGATTGGCTATTCGGTCTATCAACATACGCAATTACCCGCATTCGAAAAAATCAAAGCTTTCATCAGACGACAGTTTTGCGAAAACTACATGACGCCGTTCGCTAAACGGACAAATCCTGACCCGCGACGTCACGTCACATCCCGGGCGCAGGCAATCAGCCGATCGCGCAACGCCGCGGTGTCGGCCAGCGGCGCGTCGAACGGCGTACGCACGCGGCGGCCGTCGCATCGCCAGTCCGCGCCATGGCGATCGACGCCGAGCAGGTCGAGCCCGTCGCGGCGCGCGTCGCTCGTGTCGTAGGCATACCACAGCGCCTGTTCGTCGTCGAACGCGAGCGGCGGCAGCGTATCGAGACGCGTGCCGTCGACCCAGCCCATTCGCCCGAACCCGACGATATGGCGCAGCCGCTCGATCTCGAGCGCCCAGAACGCGAAATCGCCGAGCGCCAGATAGCGCTCGGCGTCCGGCTCGTAGCGCCGGTAGCGCGCGGTGACGTGCGGATCGTCGCCGAGCGGCACGAACCGGCCCAGCAGCGTCGCGCGCTCGGCGCCCAGGACATCGTCGCCGCCTGCATCGACGACGAGAAAGCCCGCACGCGGATCGGCGGCGAGATTGCGCGTGTGCTCGGCCAGGCCGCTCACCAGGATCACGGGCCGATGGCTTGCATCGGGCGCAAACGGGACGACCGTCGGATACGGGAAGCCCTGCGGTTCGCGCGTATGAGTAGCGAGCGTGCCGAACGCGCAACGGTGCAGCAGATGCAAGGTACGGGCGGGATCGATGTTCAAGGGGACTCCTGCGGTGAAAAAGCGGCGGCGGGGATGGTTTCGATGTTACCCGCGGGCGCCGCGCGCCGCGCATCGGCCGGATGGCCAATGCGCGATCGGGGACGCCGCCGCGGGATGGCGCGATCGCCCGCGCCTCGGCCGAACGGCCAGCGCCCGGCAGGATCGTAAGCGGTTCGATAGAATCGGACAAATCCGACCGGCGCCGCCCGCGCCCGCGCATTTCCCTGACGAGCCTTCCCGTGTCCGAATCCTCCTCCCCCGAATCGTCGTCTCCGTTCGCCGCGCCGCCCGACGCGCACCGCGTGCTGCCCTTGCCGGCCCGCCAGCGCGCGCGCACGGCGTCGATGACGCTGTTCTTCGTCGCCGGCATGATGTACGCGTCGTGGGGCGTGCACGTGCCGACCGTGCGCGACAAGTTCGCGCTGAGCCCCGGGCTGCTGTCGATCGCGCTGTTCGCGGTCGCCGGCGGGTCGATCGCCGCGATGCTGACCATCGCGCGCTGGATCGCGCGTGTCGGTTCGCGCACCGCGTGCCTCGCCGGCGGGCTCGTGATGGCCGCGTGCGCGGCGCTGATCCTCGTCGTGCCCGACTACTGGATGCTGATCGCGGTGCTCGCGCTGTTCGGCTTCTCGATGGCGACGCTCGACGTCGCGATGAATGCCGAGGCCAGCGCGGTCGAAATCGCGCTCGGCAAGCCGATCATGTCGTCGCTGCACGGGATGTTCAGCATCGGCGGGATGGCCGGCGCGGCGGCCGGCGGCGCGCTGCTGTCGGCCGGCATGGCGCCCGTCGCGCATCTCGCGCTCGCGGCGGCGGTGAGCGCCGCGGTGCTCGTGGCCGCGAGCCCGGCCGTGCTGCCTCACGTGCCGCATCACGAGCACGCGCACGGCGGCGGCAACCGCTGGCGCTCGCCTGCGTTGTGGATGCTCGGCGGCATCGCGCTGATCGCGCTGATCGCCGAAGGCGCGATGTACGACTGGGCGACGGTCTACATGCGCGACGTCGTCGCGGCGAGCCCGGCGCTCGCCAGCGCCGCGTACGCGGCGTTCTCGGGTGGGATGGCCATCGCGCGCTTCGCGGGCGACGCCGTGCGCGCACGCTTCGGCGCGCCGCAGCTCGTGTTCGCGAGCGCGTCGCTCGCCTGCGCGGGGATGATCGGCGCGCTGCTGCTGCCGTATCCGGCCGCGGTGCTCACCGGCTTCACGCTGATGGGCCTCGGGCTGGCCAACATGATGCCCGTGCTGTTCGCGGCCGCCGCGCGCGTGAAGGGCATCCACGCGGCCGAAGGGCTCGCGCACGTGGCCGGGCTCGCGTATTTCGGTCTGCTGTTCGGTCCGGTCGTGATCGGCGCGGTCGCGCAGGCCGCGAACCTGACGGTCGGCCTGTCGGTCGTCGCGCTGTGCGCGGCGCTCGTCGCACTCGTCGCGCCGAGGGTGCTCGCGCACCTGAAGATCTGACGGCCCGCCGGCGCCCGCCGGCCCCAAAAGAAAACGCGCATGCGTTGCCGCATGCGCGTTTTCACCCCTTCTGTCGGCCGCTTGCCGCGTTACATCTTCACTTCGTCGAGCAGCGACTTCTTGCCGCTCTTGTAGTTGTACAGCGAGATCACGCCGTGCTGCAGGTCGCCCTTCGAATCGAACGTCGTCGTGCCGATCACGCCCGTGTACTTCGTCGCCGGCATCGCCGCGAGGATCTTCGCCGGGTCCGTCGAGTTCGCGCGCTTCATCGCGTCGGCGATGATGTACACGGCGTCATACGTGAACGGTGCGTAGATCTGGATCGGCTGGCCGAAACGCTTCTCGTACTTCGCCTTGAACGCCGCGCCGCCCGGCATCTTCTCGAGCGAGGCACCGGCTTCCGAGCACACGATGTTGTCGGTCGCGTCGCCGGCCAGGTCGGCCAGCTTCTCCGTGCACACGCCGTCGCCCGCGAAGATCTTCGCGCGCAGGCCGAGCTGCTTCGCCTGTTTCGCGAACGGGCCGCCGGTGGCGTCCATGCCGCCGTACATGATCGCGTCCGGGTTTTCGCCCTTGATCTTGGTCAGAATCGCGCGGAAGTCGACCGCCTTGTCGTTGGTCGCGTCATGCGACATCACCTTCAGGCCGAGCGCCTTCGCCTTCTTCTCGAACTCGTTCGCGAGGCCTTGGCCGTACGCGGTCGAATCGTCGACCACCGCCACGCTCTTGATGCCCTTCGAGTGCGCGTAGTTCGCCAGTGCCGGGCCCTGCTGCGCATCGGTCGCGACCACGCGGTACGTGGTCTTGAAGCCCTGCTGCGTGTACGCCGGGTTGGTCGCCGACGGCGAGATCTGCACGATGCCCGCGTCGCTGTAGATCTTCGACGCCGGGATCGACGTGCCGGAGTTCAGGTGGCCGACCACCGCGACGACCTTGTCGTCGACGAGCTTCTGCGCAACCTGCGTCGCCTGCCGCGGGTCGGCGGCGTCGTCCTGCGGGTCGAGTTGCAGCGTGATCTTCTGGCCGCCGATCGTGAGACCCTTCGCGTTGAGTTCCTCGACGGCGAGACGCGCGCCGTTTTCGTTGTCCTTGCCCAGGTGTGCAATGCCGCCCGTCAACGGCGCGACGTGGCCGATCTTGACGACTTGATCGGCGGACGCGTTGCTTGCAGCTGCAGCACACAGCATCGCCGCTGCGGTGATCGGCAACAGCTTTTGCATCTTGATATTCATGTAAGTCTCCAGTTCGGTCCCAATAAACGCCATCGCCCGGTGCCCCGCTGCCATCCCTGTGTTTGCAATCACTGGACGATTCGCCGGTTGCATCCTTCATGCACTTGGCCTCAAGCACGTGAAAACAGCCGCTTTTAGCAGCCGCCCGCCCGTACTTGCGCGCAAGTGTAGGTGATCAAATTAATTTGTGGGACTTTTTTGGGGTAGTGGTAACACTACCGATATCGGCGCTTTGGAGAAATGACTCGAATATCGCTGCAGGCCCCGCCGGATAAGGGTTTCCGCTAATTCACGGCGATCCGTCGAAAGGTCGTTTCAGCCCATTCCCGGAGGCATTTCGATTCGGTATTTTGTGACTTGGATCATTGAATGAAACGCGCGTGACACCACGCGCGTTTCGTCGCCCGATGACATGAATGGTTCAAGCGGCCGAAGCAGTGTTCAGGCAGCCGATGCGCGCCATTCGGCGTCGAGCGCGGCGATCAGTTGCGCCGTCGTCAGCGCATCGCCGCGCCGCCGCGCGAGCGGCGCGCCCTGGCCGGCCCACAGCGACAGATAGTCGCCGTCGTTCGCGCGCGCGGCGGCCTGGCGCAGCGGCTGGGTCAGCGCGTTCTGCACCGGATACGGCGCGGCGTCGGCCTCGTGCTCGCCGAGCCGCGCCATCAGCGTGTTGCGCAGCCCGCGTGCATGACGGCCGGTGATCGCGCGCGTGACCTGCGTCGACGTATCGGCGCTCGCGAGCAGGCGCGCCTTCCAGTCGGCTGCGATCGCGCTTTCCGCGCACGTGAGAAACGCGGTGCCGAGCTGGGCGCCCTGCGCGCCGAGCGCGAGCGCGGCCGCGATGCCGCGGCCGCCCATGATGCCGCCCGCGGCGAGCACCGGCAGGCCCGTCGCGTCGACGAGCTGCGGGACGAGCGCGAGCGTGCCGATCAGCGCGTCGGCGGCCGAACCGATGAAGGTGCCGCGATGGCCGCCCGCCTCGGCGCCCTGCGCGGACAGCGCGTCGGCGCCGGCCGCCCGCCACGCGAGCCCCTCGGCGACGTGCGTCGCGGTGCCGATCACATAGGTGCCGGCGGCTTTCAGGCGCGCGACGTCGGCCGCGTCGAGCACGCCGAACGTGAAGCTCGCGACCGGCACGCGCAGCGCGACGAGCGCATCGAGCTGCGCGCGGAAATCGGGCGCGTAGCGCGCAGGCGCCGTGCCCGGCGGCAGGCCGAGCGCGGCGTTCAGCGGGTCGATCGCCGCGAGTGCGCGCGAGACGGTCGCCGCGTCCGGCGCGACTTCATCGGGCAAGACGAACAGGTTGATCGCGAACGGGCGATCGGTCGCCGCGCGGATCGCGGCGACTTCCGTCCCGATGCGCTCCGGTGCGAGCGCGCCGGCGCCGAGGCTGCCGAGCGCACCGGCATTCGATGCGGCGGCGACCATCGCGGTCGTGGTCGCGCCGACCATCGGCGCCTGCACGAGCGGCAGACGCAGGCCGAAGCGTTCGGAAAAGGGCGTGGAAAACGAGCGGGCAGACATGGCGAATCCTTCGATGACGGTGCGCGAAAGCGCTTTGTAAAGGCCGGCACATCGACTTTATCGAAGCGGCGCGGCGCCGAAAAATGAATAATCGAGATCGAAACGATCGCTGCGCGAGAAGCGCCCGCGTGCGCTGCAGCAGCGGGCGATTGGTGGCACACTAGGGCGTGTTCACGCCCTAGGCCGCCTCTTATCACTCCGGGGCGCTTCCCGCACCCCGCACGCCAGGAGTTCAGAACGTGACTGCCCAATGGATCGACATCCCGACCGGTAACGACAGCTTCGGCGGCTATCTCGCACTGCCCAAGCGCGGCAAGGGGCCTGCCGTCATCATCATCCAGGAGATCTTCGGCGTGAACGCGCACATCCGTGCGGTCGCCGACCAGTATGCGGCCGACGGCTTCGTCGCGCTCGCGCCCGACGTGTTCTGGCGCACGCAGCCGCGCGTCGAGCTGACCTACGAGGGCGCGGATCGCGACAAGGGCATCGAGCTGCTGAAGAAAACCGACGTGGGTCTCGCGGTCGCGGACATCGTCGCGGCGGCCGACACGTTGCGCGCCCGTCCCGAAGTGGCCGGCAAGCTCGCCGCGATCGGCTACTGCTTCGGCGGCCAGCTCGCGTATCGCGCGGCCGCGACCGGCAAGCTCGACGCGGCGGTGTCCTATTACGGCGGCGGCATCCAGAACGCACTCGACCTCGCCGGCCAGATCACGCAGCCGATCCTGTTCCACTACGCGGAAAACGACCACGGCATTCCGCTCGACGCCGTCGACCAGGTGAAGGCCGCATTCGCCGGCCGCGGCCACGCGTCGTTCCACGTGTACCCGGGCGCCGAGCACGGCTTCAACTGCACGGATCGCGCATCGTACAACCAACGTGCCGCGGCGCTCGCGCACGGTCGCACGCTGACGTTCCTCGCCGAGCATCTTTAAAAAGGCACGGCCGCGGGCCCGCACGCCGGGCCCGCGTTATGCTCGCACCATCGCCATGAATCACACGGGGGTGACCGCGATGCACTCGGACTATCTCGCGCATGACGCAATCGGCCTCGCCGCGCTCGTGCGCGACCGCCAGGCCAGCCCGCGCGAACTGCTCGACGCCGCGATCGGCCAGGCCGAAGCGGTCAACGGCGCGATCAACGCGATCGTGCTGCACGACTACGAAGCCGCGCGCGCGCGTGCGGCGGCCACGCCCGCACCCGGCGCCGATACGCCGTTCGCGGGCGTGCCGTATCTCGTCAAGGATCTCGGCGCGGCGGTCGCCGGGCTGCCGCTGTCGATGGGCAGCCGGCACTACCGGTACTTCGTGCCGGCCGACGATTCGCCGGTGATCGCGCGCAGCCGCGCGGCGGGCCTGAACATATTCGGCAAGACCAACACGTCCGAGATCGGCCAGATGCCGTACACGGAACCGGCGCTGTTCGGCGCGTGCCGCAACCCGTGGGACCTCGACCATACGCCCGGCGGCTCGAGCGGCGGCGCGGCGGCGGCCGTCGCGGCCGGCATCGTGCCGCTCGCGCATGCGTCCGACGGCGGCGGCTCGATCCGCATTCCGGCGTCGTGCTGCGGGCTGTTCGGCCTGAAGCCGAGCCGCAATCCGGTGCTCGTCGACCTGCCGTCGAACGGCGAACTCGTCGTCCAGCACGCGGTGTCGCGCAGCGTGCGCGACAGTGCGCTGCTGCTCGACGTGACGACCGGCCAGACGCGGCCGCCCGGCGCGCCCGGCACCTTCCTCGGCGCGCTCGATACGCCGCCCGGCCCGCTGCGGATCGGCCTCGTCGTCGATCCGATGCTCGCGCCGGCGCTCGCGGCCGACACGCGCGCGGCGCTCGACGACGCGGCCGCGCTGCTCGAATCGCTCGGCCACCACGTCGAGCCGGCGACGCTGCCGATCGACTACGCGCGCGCGGCCGAAACCTTCCTCACGCTGTGGGCGACGATCGCCGAGGACATGGTGCTCGGCGCGCGCGAACTGACGGGCCGCGCGCCGCGGCGCGGCGAATTCGAGGCCGCGACGTGGGCGATGGCCGTGGTCGGCCGCCGCCTCGCGCGCACGCGCCTGGCGGACGTGCTCGAATGGCAGCGCCAGCTCACCGTGCAGGTCGCGGGCCTCGTGTCGCGCTACGACGCGATCCTGTGCGCGTCGCTCGCGGGGCCGCCGGTGAAGATCGGCGAACTGCAGCCGACGCCGTTCGAATCCGCGCAGATGAAGCTCGTCGCCGCGCTGCCGGTGAAGCCGCTGCTGAAGGAAATGCTCGCGAAGTCGTCGGAGAAGGCGTTCGCGTGGGCCGGCTGCACCGAGCTGTTCAACCTGACCGGCCAGCCGGCGATGTCGGTGCCGCTGTACTGGAACGCGCGCGGGCTGCCGATCGGCGTGCAGTTCGCCGCGCGCCACGCCGACGACGCGTTGCTGCTCCGGCTCGCGCGGCAGCTCGAACAGGCGCGGCCGTGGTTCGACCGCCGCCCGCCGCTGATGCAGGCGCAGCGCTGACGCGCGCGCGTTTGCGCCGCGCGTCGTACTTCTCGATGAACCATGAAAAAGCCCCGCCGGCGCAAACCGGCGGGGCTTTCACGCATGCAACCGCGTGACGGCGCTTACACCGCGAGCCGTTCGCAGATCGTCCGCGTCGCGACCGCCGCGTTCAGCGTGTAGAAGTGCAGCCCCGGCACGCCCGCGTCGATCAGGCGCTGGCACAGGCCCGTGACGACGTCCGCGCCGAACGCGCGGATCGACTCGCGATCGTCGCCGAAGCTCTCGAGCCGGCGCGCGACCCAGCGCGGCACTTCGGCTCCGCACATCTCGGAGAAGCGCATCAACTGCGAGAAGTTCGTGATCGGCATGATCCCCGGCACGATCGGCACGTCCACGCCCAGCTTGCGCGCGTCGTCGACGAAGCGGAAATACGCATCCGCGTTGAAGAAGTACTGCGTGATCGCGGAATTCGCGCCGGCTTTCACCTTGCGCGCGAAATTCTCGAGATCGGCCTTCGGCGAGCGCGATTGCGGGTGGTACTCCGGATAGCCTGCGACCTCGATGTGGAACCAGTCGCCGTGCTCGGCGCGGATGAAGCTGACGAGCTCCGACGCATAGCGCAGCTCGCCGACCGCGCCCATCCCCGACGGCAGGTCGCCGCGCAGCGCGACGATGTGCCGGATGCCGTGCGAGCGGTACTGGTCGAGGATCGCGCGCAGGCTGTCGCGCGACGAGCCGATGCACGACAGGTGCGGCGCGGCCTCGAGGCCGTCCTTCTGCATGTCGAGCACGGTATCGAGCGTGCCCTGCTGCGTCGAGCCGCCGGCGCCGAACGTCACGGAGACGAATTTCGGCTTCAGCGGCAGCAGCTGCGCGCGCGTGGCGCGCAGCTTTTCGACGCCGTCCGCCGTCTTCGGCGGGAAGAATTCAAACGAGAGTTCGATCGGTTTCATGATTCGATGGGGTTGGGCCTGCGCCCGCCGGCCCTCAGCCGATGTCGCGCTGGCCGAAGATCAGGGCGGACAGCAGCCACGACACGATGCTGTACAGGATCGAACCGAAGAACGCGGACCAGAACCCCGACACCTCGAAGCCCTTCAGCAGCGACGACGCGAACCAGAAGCACAGCGCGTTCACGACGAGGATGAACACCCCGAGCGTGACGATCGTGACGGGCAGCGTCAGCAGGATCAGCACCGGCCGGATCACCGTGTTGATCAGCCCGAGCACGACCGCGACGATCAACGCGGTGCCGAAGCTCTTGATGTGGATCGACGGCACGAGGTACGTGATGATCAGCAGCGCGAGCGCGTTGATGACCCAGGTGAGAATGACGCTCATGGAGGGCTCCGGTTCGGTTGTCGATCGGTACGATCGGTGAGCGCCGCCGCGCCGCGCGGCCCGCGACGGGCATGCACGGCGCGGCGGCGGCAGCGCATCAGTAGCGGTAGTGGTTCGGCTTGAACGGGCCGTCCTTCTGCACGCCGATGTACGCGGCCTGCTCGTCCGACAGCACCGACAGGTTCGCGCCGATGCGCGCGAGGTGCAGGCGCGCGACCTTTTCATCGAGATGCTTCGGCAGCACGTAGACCTTGTTCTCGTACTGGTCGCCGCGCGTGAAGAGTTCGATCTGCGCGAGCGTCTGGTTCGCGAACGAATTCGACATCACGAACGACGGGTGGCCGGTCGCGCAGCCGAGGTTCACGAGGCGGCCTTCGGCCAGCAGGATGATGCGCTTGCCGTCCGGGAAGATGATGTGGTCGACCTGCGGCTTGATGTTTTCCCACTGGTACTGGCGCGTCGACGCGACGTCGATTTCCGAGTCGAAGTGACCGATGTTGCAGACGATCGCGTTGTGACGCATCGCCTTCATGTGATCGTGATTGATCACGTGGTAGTTGCCGGTGGCCGTCACGAAGATGTCGGCCTTGTCCGCCGCGTATTCCATCGTCACGACGCGGTAGCCTTCCATCGCCGCCTGCAGCGCGCAGATCGGATCGATTTCGGTGACCCACACGGTCGCGCCCAGGCCGCGCAGCGATTGCGCGCAACCCTTGCCCACGTCGCCGTAGCCGGCGACGACCGCGACCTTGCCCGCGATCATCACGTCGGTCGCGCGCTTGATGCCGTCGACGAGCGACTCGCGGCAGCCGTACAGGTTGTCGAACTTCGACTTCGTGACCGAATCGTTCACGTTGAACGCCGGGAACGGCAGGCGGCCGTCCTTTTCCATCTGGTACAGGCGGTGCACGCCGGTCGTGGTTTCTTCCGTCACGCCCTTGATGTGCGCGAGGCGCTTCGAGTACCAGTTCGCGTCGACGTCGAGGTGCGCCGCGATCGACTTGTACAGCGCGACTTCTTCCTCGTTGGTCGGCTTCGCGATCACCGAACGGTCCTTCTCGGCCTTCGAGCCGAGGATCAGCAGCAGCGTGGCGTCGCCGCCGTCGTCCAGGATCATGTTCGCGAATTCGCCGTTCGGCCATTCGAAGATGCGGTGCGAGAACTCCCAGTATTCGTCGAGCGACTCGCCCTTGAACGCGAACACCGGCGTACCGGCTTCGACGATCGCGGCGGCCGCGTGGTCCTGCGTCGAGAAGATGTTGCACGACGCCCAGCGCACGTCCGCGCCGAGCGCCTTCAGCGTCTCGATCAGCACGCCCGTCTGGATCGTCATGTGCAGCGAACCGGCAATGCGCGCGCCCTTCAGCGGCTGCTGCGCCTTGTATTCGTCGCGGATCTGCACGAGGCCCGGCATTTCGGTCTCGGCGATGTTGAGTTCCTTGCGGCCCCAGCCGGCCAGCGCCATGTCGGCGACGACGTAATCGTGGGAAGCCTTGGAATCGATAATGGCGTTCATCACGCCCTCCTTTCTAAAAAGTTTCTAGATTGGTGACGTGAGCGCCGTTCAGGAAGCGGGGCCGGCGCGAAAAAAATCGCCGCACGGCTGCTTGGTGAAGCCTTCCGAGCCTGGCGGACGCAGGATGGTCCGTCGCAACGCTCCTCGGAAAACGGAGGGGATTGTAGCAAATCGGCGCGCGAAATGCGCAAGCACCGCATACGGCGCGAGCGCGCGGCGCCGGCGCGCCGCCGCCGTCGGCAGAGGGTCAGGACTCCGCGCCCACCCACGCCTGCTCGCGCAGCCGCGCGCGCAGGCGCGCGACGGCCTGGCTGTGCAACTGGCACACGCGCGATTCGCTCACCTCGAGCACCGCGCCGATCTCGCGCAGATTCAGACCCCGTTCGTAGTACAGCGACATCAGCAGCTTCTCGCGCTCCGGCAGCCGCTCGATCGCCTCGACGAGCGCCTCGCGCAGGTGTTCGTCGAGCAGCGCCGACAGCGGATCGGCGTGATCGACGCGATAGCGGTCGAGGAACGGCTCGTCGTCGACCGCGCGATCGAAATCCTCGTAGTAGATGAGCTGGCTGCCGTGCAGGTCCTGCAGCATCCCCTGGTATTCGTCGAGCGGCATGTTCAGGTGCTGCGCGATCTCGGTCTCGCTCGCCGAGCGGCCGAGGTGCTGCTCGACCTGGTGCACCGCGTGCTCGACCTCGCGCGAGGTCTTGCGCAGGCTGCGCGGCAGCCAGTCGTTGCTGCGCAGCTCGTCGAGCATCGCGCCGCGGATGCGCTGCGTCGCGTAGGTCTCGAACTGCGCGCCCTGGTCTTCCTTGTAGCGGCCCGCCGCGTCCATCAGGCCGATCATGCCGGCCTGGATCAGGTCGTCGAGATCGACGCTCGCCGGCATTTTCGCGACGAGCTGCAATCCGAGGCGGCGCACGAGCGGCGCGTATTGCGCGAGCACGTCGGCCTGGGACATCTTTCCTTGAGCGTTGTACATCATGGCTCCCTCCTCCGGGTGGCGCTCACGCGGCGTGTGCCGCGCCCGCCTCGTACGACGGCTTGCCGCCGGCGTGGACCGCGCGGCCCGCACCCGAACGCGGGCGCATCGGCCAGTACAACAGGTCGGCGGCAATCTGCCGGTAGTCGCGCGCGGCGGACGACGACGGAAACGCGTCGACCACCGCATGCATCAATTCGCGGGCGTGCTCGACGAGCGGATCGGCGCTCACGCAGCCCGCGTCGGCGATCGACACGGTCAGGTAGCGGTTCGCGACGCCCGCGAGGTTGTCGAACGCCGCCTTCGCGTCCGCGTGGCTGCCGACCTGGTTGGTCAGCACGCGGAACTGCGCGAACGCGTGCGCGAAATGCAGCCGCTTCATGCACGCATACGCCTCGGTGATCGCCTGCGCGGCGACCCGCGTGACGACCAGCACGTCGTGCGCTTCGCGCGCGAGCGCCGAGAACGCCCCGTCGGCGCCGAGCTGCGCGTCGACGAGGACGATGTCGGCCGGGCCGTCGATGAAGTCGCTCAGTTGCGCGTCGCTGTAGCCGGCGCGCGCGAGCCGCGCCGCCGCGCACAGGCTGAAACCGGCCGCGACCCGCGTGCGCGCGCCGTCGCGCAGCCACGCGCCGGCGAGCGTCGCGCTGGCCGAGCGCACGTCGGCGCGCTCGTCGACGACGAGCACGTCCTTGCCGAGCGACGCGAGCGCCGCCGCGAGATTCACGACGGTCGACGTGCAGCCGACGCCCGCCGGCCCGCCCGTCACCGCGACGATGCGCGACGCGCGCCCGGCCAGCAGGCGGCGCAGCCCTTCGGCCTGATCGATGATCGGTTTATCCAAATCGCACCTCGTGCAGCTCGGCAGTGGAACGCGCGGTCAGTGCGGAGAGCAGCGTCGGCATGTCGTCGTCCTGCGGCACGAAGGGCGAGCCGTCGCGCGGCACGCAGAACGCGCTCTTCAGCAGGAATCGGGTCGACGCGACGTACAGGTTCTCCGGCACCTTCTGGCCGGTCGACACGTAGTGGACCGGCAGCTTGTAGCGGATCACCGTGTCGAGCACGCCGCCGAGGTGGGTCGCCTCGTCGAGCTTGGTCAGGATGCAGCCGGCCAGGTCGGGGTGCTCGCCCGCGCTGCGGTAGGCCTGCACGACTTCGTTGAGCGTGTCGCCGTGGCTCGTCGCGTTCAGCAGCAGCAGGCGCTGCACCGGTGCGTTCGCGCCGTGCAGCATCGCGATCTGGTCGGACACCGCGCGGTCGCGCTGGCTCATGCCGATCGTGTCGATCAGCACGATGTGCTTGTTGCGCAGCTCGGACAGCGCGAGCGCGAGATCGCCCGCGTCCTTCACCGCGTGCACCGGCACGCCGAGGATCTTGCCGAAGATGCGCAGTTGTTCGTGGCCGCCGATCCGGTAGCTGTCGGTGGTCAGCAGCGCGACCTTGCTCGCGCCGAAGCGCATCACGCAGCGCGCGGCCAGCTTCGCGGTGGTGGTCGTCTTGCCGACGCCCGTCGGCCCCATCAGCGCGAACACGCCGCCGCGCTCCATCAGCGCGTCCTCGCTGTCGAGCACCGGCAGGTTCGACGCGAGCACCGACTGCGCCCATTCGGCGGCCTGCTCGAAGGTCTGCGCGCCGTCGCCGGCCGGCAGGTTGTCGACCAGCATCCGCACGAGCTGCGCGGAGAAACCGGCCGCGAACAGGTGCTTCGTCAGCGCGCCGTGAACGGCGCTGCGACGCTGGCGGTCGTGCCACATCAGGCTGTCGAACTGCTCCTCCATCATCCCGCGCAGCTCGCCGAGCTCCTGCATCACGGTGTCGTTGACGATCCGCTCGATGCGCGACTTCACCGCGTCGGCCACCGCGGCGGCCGCGTCGGAGGGCAGGCGCGTGCGGTCCGCCGCCCTCGCCGCGTACGCGGCGCCCGTGTCGGGTGTGCGCTTCGTGGCGGCCGGCGATCCGGCGGCAGGCGATCCGGCGGCAGGCGATCCGGCGGCAGGCATCCGGCGTTGGGCCTCACGCACGATGTCGCGGGCCCAGTCGGGCGGCGTCGCGCTGGCTGCGGGCTGCGGCGCGCTTTCCAGCGGCTCGACCGGCGCCTGCGCACGGGCGATCAGCGCGTCGCGCTGCTGCGTCAGGCGCTTCGCGTGCTCGACCAGCCACGGTGCGGGTTCGGAAGTGGCGGCAGGCGATCCGGCGGCCGGCGATCCGGCGGCAGGCGATCCGGCGGCCGGCGATCCTGCGGCCGGCGCGGCGATCGACGGCGCGGCGGCCGGCGCGTCCGCATCGCTCGACGAAGCCTGCATGTCAGCCTCTTGCGCGTCGGCGCTCGCGCCGAACACGGACGAGAACACGTCAGGCAGCCCGCCTTCGCCCGCCGCATACGGATTGACGGCCGGGCGCGGGGCGATGCCCGGGCGCGACACGATGCCCGGCACGGCGGCGGCCGGCACGGATTCCGGCAGGCGCGGCGAAGCGAAGCGCGGCCGCGCGGCCGGCGGCGCCACCGCGGCGAGATCCGAATCGGCGAGTGCGACGATTTCGACGCTGCCGTCATCGAGCGTGCGGTTCGACAGCACGACCGCGTCGGCGCCGAGCGCCTCGCGCACGAGACGAAGTGCGTCGCGGCTCGTTGCGCCGGTGAATTTGCGAATGTTCAAGCGGAACCCCCGATGACGTTAACGACTTTGATCGTGCGTGTGTCCGGCACTTCGGCGTACGACAGCACTTTCAATTGCGGCAGGCTGCGGCGCAGGAAACGCGCGAGCATCGCGCGCAGCGCGTGCTGCACCAGCAGCACCGGCGGCAGCCCGAGATTCTGTTGACGCAGCAACGCTTGCTGCGTGCCGGTCAGAAGGTTGTGCGCGAGGCCGGGCTCGAGGCCCGGGTTCGCGCCGGTGGCGAGCGCCTGCGACAGCACGCGCTCCAGATTCGCGTCGAGGCCCATCACCTGCATTTCGCCGTTGCCCGGATACCACTGCTGCGTGATCGCGCGGCCGAGCGAGAGGCGCACCGCGGCCGTGATCTCGAACGCGTCGCCGCGGCCCGCATGCTCGGACACGGCCTCGAGGATCGTGCGCATGTCGCGGATCGGCACGCCTTCCTCGAGCAGGTTCTGCAGCACCTTCTGCAGCGTGGTGAGCGAGATCGTCTTCGGCACGAGGTCCTCGACGAGCGACGGCGCGTCCTTGCCGGTGCGCTCGACGAGCGCCTGCACTTCCTGGCGGCCGAGCAGCTCGGCCGCATGCTGGACGACCAGATGATTCAGGTGGGTCGCGACGACCGTGCTCGCATCGACCACCGTGTAGCCGTACACCTGCGCCTGCTCGCGCATCGCGACGTCGATCCACACGGCCGGCAGCCCGAACGCCGGATCCTGCGTGACGGCGCCCGGCAGCGCGGCCGTCACCTGGCCCGGGTTGATCGCGAGCCACTGGCCCGGGAACACTTCGCCGAAGCCGATCTCGACGCCCTTCAGCGCGATCCGGTATGCGTTCGGCCGCAATTCGAGGTTGTCGCGGATATGGATCACCGGCGGCAGGAAGCCGATTTCCTGCGCGAATTTCTTGCGGATGCTCTTGATGCGCTTGAGCAGCTCGCCGTCGCTGTTCTTGTCGACGAGCGGGATCAGCCGGTAGCCGACCTCGAGGCCGAGCGGGTCGATCAGCTGCACGTCGTCCCAGGTCGCTTCGTGACTGTCGGCCGGCAGCACGGCGGGCGGCGCGATGTCGGTCACGTCGCCGGCCGCCTTGCGGGCCGCCGCGCGCCGGGTCTGCGTGCGCGCGAGCCAGATCGCGCCGGCGCCGAGCGCGAGGAACGCGAAGTGCGGCATCCCGGGGATCAGCCCCATCAGCACGATGATCGCGCCGGTGATGTTCAGCACGCGCGGGTTCGTGAACAGCTGGCCGGTGATCTGCGTGCCGATGTCCTCGTCGGTCGCGACGCGCGACACGATCACGCCGGCCGCGGTCGAGATCACGAGCGACGGGATCTGCGCGACGAGGCCGTCGCCGATCGTCAGCAGCGTGTAGTTGGTGCCGGCCGCGGCGAAGCTCATGTCGTGCTGGACCATCCCGACGATCAGCCCGCCGATCACGTTGATCGCCATGATGATCAGGCCGGCGATCGCGTCGCCGCGCACGAACTTCGACGCGCCGTCCATCGACCCGTAGAACTCGGCTTCCTGCGAGACGGCCAGGCGCCGCTTGCGCGCCTGTTCCTCGTTGATGAGGCCCGCGTTCAGGTCGGCGTCGATCGCCATCTGCTTGCCGGGCATCGCGTCGAGCGTGAAGCGCGCGGACACTTCGGCGATCCGCCCCGCGCCCTTCGTGATCACCATGAAGTTGATGATCATCAGGATCACGAACACGACGATGCCGACCGCGAAGTTGCCGCCGACGAGGAAGTGGCCGAACGCCTCGATCACCTGGCCGGCAGCATCCGGCCCGGTGTGGCCTTCGAGCAGCACGACGCGCGTCGACGCGACGTTCAGCGACAGGCGCAGGAGCGTCGAGAACAGCAGCACGCTCGGGAACGCCGCGAAGTCGAGCGGCTTCATCGTGTACATGCTGACGAGCAGCACCATCACGGACAGCGCGATGTTGAACGTGAACAGCAGATCCAGCAGCACCGGCGGCAGCGGCAGGATCATCATCCCCAGGATCATGCAGATGAGGATCGGGCCCGCGAGCGCGCGCAGGTTGGTGCCCGCGAACGGGTTCGTGCGTTTGGCGAACAGGCCGGTGGTCGGGGTGCTCATGCTGCGTTCCCTTGCTGGCCGAGCGCGTCTTCGGCTTCTTCACGTTCGTCGTCGGCGGCGACCGACGCGCCCTTGTCGAGTTCGGCCGGCACGTCGAGATCGACCGGCACCGCCGGGAACGCGCCGCCTTCCGAACGGAAGCGCTTGAGCTGGTAGACCCACGCGAGCACTTCGGCGACCGCCGAGTACAGCGAGCCGGGGATCTCGCGCTCGAGTTCGACGTTGTGATACAGCGCACGCGCGAGCGGCGGCGCTTCGAGCAGCGGCACGTTGTGTTCGGCCGCGAGTTCGCGGATGCGTGCGGCGACGAGGTTCACGCCCTTCGCGACGACCTTCGGCGCGCGCATCTCGCCATCCGTGTATTGCAGCGCGACCGCGAAGTGCGTCGGGTTCGTGACGACGACGTCGGCCTTCGGCACGGCCGCCATCATCCGGCGGCGGGCGATCGCGCGCTGCTGCTGGCGGATCCGCCCCTTCACGTGCGGGTCGCCCTCGTTCTCGCGATGCTCGCGCTTCACTTCTTCCTTCGTCATGCGCAACTTCTTGTTGTACTGCCAGAGTTGGTAAGGCACGTCGAGCCCGGCGACCACCAGCATCCCGGCGACCGTCGTGCCGCAGCACACGGCGACCAGATGCAGCGCATCGGGCAGCGCGGCGCCGAGCGGCTGGGTCGCGAGGCCGAGGAGTTCGTCCTTGCTGCGCCAGATCGCGACGCCGCCGATCCCGCCGACGACCAGCGTCTTCGCGATCGACATCCCGAGCTGGATCGGCCCCTGGATCGAGAAGATCCGGCCGAGGCCCGAGATCGGGTTCAGGCGGTCGAACTTCAGTTCGAGCGTCTTCTGCGAAATCAGCCAGCCGCCCAGCGCCATCGGCGCGAGCAGCGCGGCGACGCCGGTGAGCGCGAGGAGCGGCAGCAGCGCGGCGAAGCCTTCGAGGCTCGCGCTGCCGGCCGCCGACAGCATCCGGTCGGTGTCGAACGCGGTCGCGCGATCGAATGTGAACGCGCCGCGCAGCATCGCCTGCAGATGCGCGCCCGACGGGCCCGCGAACAGCCATGCGCCGTAGAACCCCGCCGCGAGCAGTGCGAACGAAGCCAGTTCGCGCGAACGCGCGACCTGCCCCTCCTCGCGCGCCTTCTCGCGGCGCCTGGGAGTGGCGGCTTCGGTCTTGTCGAGATCGCTCTCGTCTGCCACGGGGCCTCCAGTCGGGTACGGCGGAATGCCGTTTTTCAGTGACACCGATTATTCATGGAGGCGTCAAACGCCGATCGGTCGAGCAAAGCCGGGAAAGGGGGGTATTTCGGGGAATCGGGCGAGCGGCCGCGAACACGGCCGGAGCGGGGGCGGAACGACGCGCGGCGCGGCGCGAAAGCGGGCCGGGCGGCGCGTCGGCGAAATCGCGGCCGCAGGCGGGACGGTGACGGTGCGATGCGAAGGGAACGGTGAAACGGCGGGCGGGACAGCAGGACAGCGGGACAGCAGGACAGCGGGAAAGCGGGAAAGCGGGTGAAGCGGGGCAAACGGCCCCCAACGGCGTCGTGCGTGGGGGCCAGCGTCGGTCAGACGGCCGGAATCGGGTCCGCGCCGAAACGGTTCGGGCCTTCGGTGCCGCGCGAGCACATCCACACGAGCAGCAGGATGCTGCCGACGATCGGAATCAGCGCGAGCAGCAGGAACCAGCCCGAGCGGCCCGTATCGTGCAGGCGGCGCACGCTGACCGCGATGCCCGGAACGATCAGCGCGAGCGACACCAGGGAGATCGCGCCGAGCAGCAGCAGCGTGATCAGGCCGCCGTCGCGGCCGGCCGCGCCGATGATCTGGCCGACGATCGACAGCACGCAGCTCAGCAGCGCGAAATACCAGTATTCGGCGCGGCGCGCACGGCCTTCGAACGTGGCGTATTTATTCAGTACGGCACGAATGGCTTCGGAAAAATTCATCTTATTACCCTCCTGTTTTATATTGGCACCCCGGAAACAACGCCGAAATTATAGGGTTGAATTTCAGTGCGCTCCATCTCTTTTCGCATGCGGCGCACTACGCGCACAGGGGCGTATCGCCCGCCCATATGACACGGAAATGGCTGCAATGGCGCATTTCGGCTTGGCCGGGGCTTGCACGCCGCGTCATTTTAATAATCGTGAAGATCTGACGGAAACGACGGCCCGGATAATCCGGCATTCGATTACAGCCGAATGAAACGGCCGCCCCGATAATCGACTCGAGGATCCGGCGTGCGATTAACCGGGCAGCCGGCAATACGCAGGCGCGGCGGTCGCGTCACCCTTCGCCATTGTCGATACCGGCCGCATCGCCTCGCCCGACGGCAATACGGCACGGGCGGCCACTGGCCTCAAAGGCGTGAAAGGCGTGAAAAGCCTGAACGGCCAGACCGAGCGAAGCGGCCTGGCCGACCGCCGCTAACCGGCTGCCGCCCGCTGCAGCGCGCCGAGATCGAGCTTCTTCATCGTCATCACCTGCGCCATCACGCGCTCGGCGCGGGCCGGGTCGCCCGTCATCAGTTCGGCCATCTGCACGGGCACGACCTGCCACGACACGCCGAAGCGGTCGCGCAGCCACCCGCATTGCTGCGCGCGCGCGTCGCCGCCTTCGGCCAGGCGCGCCCAGTAATGGTCGATCTCGTCCTGGTCGCGGCAGTTGACGACGAACGACACGGCCGGCGTCATCTGGAACACGGGGCCGCCGTTCAGCGCGACGAACGCCTGCCCGTCGAGTTCGAACGCGACCGTCATCACCGTGCCCTCGGCCTGTCCGGACGCGTGCGCGCCGGCCTTGCCGTAGCGCGCGACGTGCACGATGCGCGCGTTGTCGAACACCGATACGTAGAAATCGGCCGCCGCCTCGGCGTCGCGGTCGAACCATAGGAACGGCGTGATGCGTTGTATGCGCGGGGTCATGGCGCTGTCTCCTCGATGTCGTGCCGGCACCGGTGCCGGTCTTACATCGTAGGCGCTGCACGCGCACACGGCGGCGATTCGATCCGTAGTGCGCGCGCGGCCGGCTGTCGGATAAAAAAAGGGGGCGATCGCTCGCCCCCTTTTTGCTGCTGCCCGCGGCCGTGCCGCGTCAGAACGCGACGAACGGCTGCGCGCCGCCGCTCGCGGTCTTGTCCATCCCGAAGTAGATCGTCTTGCCGTAGAAGTGCGGCATGCCGATGTCGAGCCAGCTGGACGAGCCGAACGGCCCCGCGATGTCGTTGAACGCGAACGTCGACGAATTGGAGAACAGCGAATCCGCGTTCGCGACCGGCATCGACACGGTGCCCGATGCGCCGTTCTGGCCGCTCAGCGTCGCCGAATAGGCGGTCGTGGACGACGGGCAGTAGAACTCCGTATTCCTCGAACAGACCGTCTGCGCCGAATCGTTGAAGAAATACGCGTTCGAGCCCGTATCGAAGAACGCCATCACGTTGCGCCCCTGGAACGTCGCGCTGACGTCGCCGGTCGTGGTCGACGTCATCACCGTCTTGCCGCTCAGGTTCGGCAGGCCGAACGTCAGCGTGCCGGTCGCGCTCGCCTGCCCGTTGTCCGAGATGGTCGGCATCTGCACGCTCACGCCGTCGTTGTTCGCGAAACGATGCACGGGGTTCGCCACCTGCTGCGCGAGCGGCACGAGCGCGACCGTGCAGCTCGCGTTGTCGCCGTTCGGGCACGCGTAGTAGTTGTTGTTGTTCGACGACGTCGACGTCGCGCACGTCGTGCCGCAGTCGTACGGCGCCGGCCCGATGCCGAGGATCCCGTTCGCGCCGAGCGCGCCCGTCGAGTTGGCCGACGCGCCGCCGTTCGTGCACGAGCTCGGCACGTTCGCCGTGCCGAGGTCGCCGATGATCTGCACCGGCAGCGACGCCGCCTGCTCGGAGCCGATCGACAGGTCGACCGTGCGCACCGACCCCCACGTGTAGCTCGACACGAACTTGCCGCATTCGGCGACCGGCGCGCCGCCGCTCGTCACATGCGGCAGGCTGCCGAGCACGCCCGACACCGCGCTGCCGACGAGCCGCAGCCCGTAGGACGCGGTGTCGACGAGCACGTTGTTGACGATCTGGCAGTTCGACGTGCCCGGCACGCAGACCTTCACGCTGACGGTCGGGATGTTGATCACGTTCGCGGCGCCGGCGCCGACCGTGATGACGGCCGTGTTGCCGCTGTTGCCGTCGGAGCCGTTGTTGCCGGTATTGCCGTTGTTGCCCGCACCGCTGCCGCCGCCATCGCCGCCGCCGCATGCCGTCACGAGCACGGCCGTCGCGGCCAGGAGGCCCAGCACGCCGAGCCAGCGCTTGAATGTACGAGGAATGCTCAAGATCGCTCTCCCGCTGTCACTGGATATCGGTGCCGGCCACGCCGGCAGGCAGCGCCGACGGCAGCCATGCCTGGCCGGAGAAGGCGCCCATGTGGCCGCCCGTCCGGATCACGAGGCCGCTCGTCTCGACGGCCACCGGCGCGCGCCAGCCGCGCGCCCGGTGCGCCGCCTGGACGCCGGCCGTGTACTGCGGGAAATAGCTGCCGAGCAGCGACGCGAGATCCGGCATCGTCGGCCCGCGCCATGCGAGGCCGAACACGCTGCCGGCGGCCGACGTGTATTCGTGGATGACGGTGCCCGACCCGAGCGTGATCTCGCGCACGGTATAGGCGGCCGCGCTCGTCTGCACGCCGTCCGCCGAGCGCATCGCGCGCTGCAGAGCGCGCACTGTGGCGGCCTGATCGTCCGCCGGCGGCGACATCGGCGCGCCGCCCAGTTCCGCGTGTGCGTGGACGGCCCACAGCACACCAATTGCAGCCGTCGCGTGCGCGACGGTCCAGCCCAAGCGTTTCAGCTTCACGTTCCCCCCCAAGGGACTGGCTGCGTTGCCGACGGCGCCGCCATCGGCCCGCGCCGCCTGTCCACCGATGAATCGTACGAATGACCCTGCGTTGCTGCTGACGCGTAGTATGCCTGCGGAGTGTGTCCAAGTGTCAATTCGACGCAGGATCACGCCGCGCAGCGGCGGCGGCGGGCACTAAGGAACGACGCAAGAAAGGGGAATGCGCGCATCGGCGGCCCCGCGGAACGGGGCGCCCGGCAAAGGGGCGCCCGGCAAAGGGGCGCCCGGCAATGGGGCGCCCGGCAATGGGGCGCCCGGCGAAGGGGCGCGCGGCTGCGCCGCGGCAGGTCAGAAACCGAGGCTCGCGAGCAGGTCGTCGACCTGCCCCTGGTCCTGAACCACGTCGGATTTGCCTTCCGGCGCGATCTGCGGGCCGTTCAGCAGCGACTCGGGGCTGCCGGTCGCGCTGATCTGTTCGGCCGCGAGCGCGGCGGCGGTGGCCGCGAACTGCTCGCGCCGCTCGGGCGCGATGTTCTCGACGAGCACGGTGAGGAGCTGTTGCTCGATCAGGTAGACCATGTCCATGATCTTCTTGATCACCTGCCCGGTCAGATCCTGGAAATCCTGCGCGAGCATGATCTCGAGCAGTTGCGCGCGGGTCGCCGCCGTCGATTCGGGCAGCGTGCGCAGGAACGCGCGCGTATCGTCCATCAGCTCGCGCACTTCCGCGTGCTCGATCGGCGCCGCATACCACTGCGCCCAGCGTGCGTCAAGCGCCTCGGCCTCGTTCTGGACGCGCTCCTGCATCGGCTTCGCGATCTCGATCGCATTCAGCACGCGCACCGCGGCCTGCTCGGTCATCGTCGCGACGTAGCGCAGGCGGTCGCGCGCATCGGGCACGGCTTCGGCCGCGCGCTCGACATGCTTGTCGAGCCCGAGCTCGCGCATCGAATCGCGCAGCGTGCGCGTGACGTGGCCGATGCGCGCGAGGATCCGGTCGCTCGCGTAATCGGCGCCTTCGGCATGGCCGTCGGCGTTGACCGCCGCGCCGGCGAGCGCCGCATGGATCGGCTCGTTCACGTTCAGCTCCCGGTCTTGGCCATCTTGTCGATGATCTTGTTCAGCTTCTCGTCGAGCGTCGCGGCCGTGAACGGTTTCACGACGTAGCCGCTCGCGCCGGCCTGGGCGGCCGCGATGATGTTCTCCTTCTTCGACTCGGCCGTGACCATCAGCACCGGCAGGTGCGTGAGCGTCGCGTCCGCGCGGATTTCCTTCAGCATCGCGAGGCCGTCGAGGTTCGGCATGTTCCAGTCGGAGATCACGAAGTCGAAGCCGCCGCCGCGCAGCCGCGCGAGGCCGGCCGCGCCGTCTTCCGCCTCGTCGACGTTCGTGTAGCCCAGTTCCTTGAGCAGGTTGCGGACGATCCGGCGCATCGTCGGGAAATCGTCCACCACCAGGATTTTCATGCTCTTGTCCATCGTCGTTCCTTTCCAGATTCGTTTCCGTCGAGGCGTGTAGCGTGGCACGCGCCCCGTGACATTCCATTCACACGCGCTGCACGCGGTCGCCCATCGTCGCCAGGCGCGCCATCACGCGGCGGCTCATGTCGGCGAGCGGCGCGACCTCGTCCGCGCCGCCGAGCGCGATCGCCTCGCGCGGCATCCCGAACACGATGCAGCTCGCTTCGTCCTGCGCGAACGTGTAAGCGCCCGCGCGTTTCATTTCCAGCAGGCCGGCCGCGCCGTCGCGGCCCATCCCGGTGAGGATCACGCCGATCGCGTTCTTGCCCGCGTGCGTCGCCGCCGAGCGGAACAGCACGTCGACCGACGGGCGGTGCCGGTTCACCGGCGGCTCGTCCGACAGTTGCGCAATATAGTTCGCGCCGCTTCTCGCGAGCAACAGGTGTGCGTGCCCCGGCGCGATGTACGCATGGCCGGGCAGCACGCGTTCGCCGTGCTCGGCTTCCTTCACCGCGATCCGGCACAACCCGTTCAGCCGCTGCGCGAACGACTTCGTGAAGCCCGGCGGCATGTGCTGCGCGATCAGCACGGCCGGCGCATCCGGCGGCAGCGGCGTCAGCACTTCGCGGATCGCCTCGGTGCCGCCCGTCGACGCGCCGATGATGATCAGTTTCTCGGTACTGACGAGCGGATTGTTGATCATCGGCGCGGCCGCGGCGCTGTCCGCCGTGCGCGCGGCGGCCTGCGGCTGCGGCGCCTGGCGCACGCGCGCACGCGACGCCGCGCGGATCTTGTCGGCGAGCTTTTCCGCGTAGTCGAGCATCCCGTCGCGAATCCCGACGCGCGGCTTCGTGACGAAATCCACCGCGCCGAGTTCGAGCGCGCGCAGCGTGATTTCCGAGCCGCGCTCGGTCAGCGACGACACCATCACGACCGGCATCGGCCGCAGGCGCATCAGCTTCTCGAGGAAGTCGAGCCCGTCCATGCGCGGCATTTCGACGTCGAGCGTGAGCACGTCGGGGTTGTGCTGCTTGATGAGCTCGCGCGCGACGAGCGGATCGGGCGCGGTCGCGCACACCGTCATGTCGGGCTGGCTGTTGATGATCTCGGTCATCAGGCTGCGGATCAACGCCGAATCGTCGACGCACAATACTTTGATCTTCTGCACTGCGGTCATGCCTCCTGCTTTCTTGATAGGTTTGCCGCCCGTCCGCCGCCGGCTGCGGCCGCGCTGCCGCCGGCCGGCGCGGCGCCGCGCCCGCCGAACAGCTCGATGCGCGGGCGCGCCGGCTGCGGCGCGGCAGGCCGCTTCGCGGCAAACAGCTCGACGTGCGCGCGGCGGGCGCGCTCGGCCTCGCGCGCGAGCGCGGCTTCGCGCTCGGTCACGCCCGGCACCTGCAGCCGCAGCTTCTTCACCATCGCGCGCCCGCTGTGCGGCATGAACGCGACCTTGCGAGGATGCACGCCCTGCAAGTCTTCCGCGGTGATGCGGATGCGCTCGAGCGCGAGGTAGCGGCGCACGAAATCGGCGTTGCGATCGCCGATGTTGATCGTCGTCATCCCGGCCAGCACGGCCGCGCCGCCGAACACCTTCGCCTCGAAGCGCTCGCGGCGCCCGCCGGCCTTGATCAGCTCGTTGATCAGCACTTCCATCGCATACGCGCCGTAGCGCATCGATTCCGACGCGGCCGCGCCCGGATCGGCGCCGTCGTCCGGCAGCATGAAATGATTCATCCCGCCGATGCCCGCGTACGGATCGTGCAGGCACGCGGCGACGCACGAGCCGAGCACGGTCATCAGCACCATGTCATCGGCCGTCGTGTAGAACTCGTTCGGCAACAGCTTCACGCCGGGGCGTTCGAAGTGGTTGTCGAAGTAGCGATTGGTCGCGATCGGCAGTGCGCTCATCCGCGCTCTCCCAGGGCCGGCGCGCCGCCCGCGGCCCGTGCGCGCACGGGCGACGGCAGCTCGGCCGCCGCGCTCGCCGGCGCACCGCGCGAGCGCGCGCCCTGCGCGGCGTCGCGCGTGAGTTCGTACACCGTCTGCCCGCGCAGCCGGAACGCCTGCGTCACGTACGTGAAGTTCTCCGAATGGCCGGCGAACAGCAGGCCGCCCGGCTTCACGAGCGGCTCGAAGCGCGACAGCACCTGCCCCTGCGTCGGCTTGTCGAAATAGATCATCACGTTGCGGCAGAAGATCGCGTCGAACGGCTTCGCGATCCCGTAGTCCGCATCGGTCAGGTTCAGTTGCTCGAAGCGGATCATCGCGCGCAGCTCGGGGCGCACCTTCACGCGGCCGGCCTGCGCGCCCGTGCCCTTCAGGAAGAAGCGCTTGAGCCGCTCCGGCGACAGGTGCTTGACCTGGTCGTACGTGTAGATGCCGGCTTCGGCCTTCGCGAGCACCTGCGTGTCGAGATCGGTCGCGAGGATCGACGCGCCGCGCGCGGCTGTTTCGCCGAGCGCCTCGATCAGCGTGATCGCGATCGAGTACGGCTCCTCGCCGGTCGACGCCGCCGAGCACCAGACCGATACCGGCGCCGGCCGCCCTTTCACGAATTCCGACAGGATCGGGAAATGGTGCGCCTCGCGGAAAAACGCGGTCAGGTTGGTCGTCAGCGCATTGGTGAACGCTTCCCACTCGAGCGGATCGTCTTCCTGTTCGAGCAGGTCGAGGTAGTCGCGGAACGTGTCGAGGCCGCGCGCCCGCAACCGCCGCGCGAGACGGCTGTAGGCCATGTCGCGCTTGTGCTCGGACAGCGAGATGCCCGCGCGTTGGTGGATCAGCGCGCGAATGCGTGCGAAATCCGCGCCGGTGAACGCGAAGTCGCGCCCCGGCTCGCCCGCGCGAGGCGAGGCATCCGGTGCATCGGGTCGAAACGGCGCGCGCGCGTGCTGCATGGCTTAGAAGGTCTCCCAGTCGTCGTCGGACGCGCCGGCGGCCGCCAGCGCGGGCTTCTCGCCGCTCAGCGCCGGGCGCACGAGCGCGGGCTTCGCGGCCGGCTTGTCCGCCGGGGCGGCCGTCTTCGCCAGACGCGGGCCATAGCCGCCCGCCGCGGCGGCGCCACGGGCAGCCGGTGCGTCCTTCTGCGTGCGCGGCGCGGCGTCGGCCGCGCGCTTCGATTCGTGCTCGGCGCCCGACACAGCCGTGCGCGACGCCGGCGCGGCGCGCCGTGCCGCCGGCTGGGCCGCACCCTGCGGCGCCGGCAGCGCGGCGACCGGCGCGTCGTGGCGCGACGCCGACGGCAGCGCCGCCG